>NZ_WAAS01000108.1:0-20603 GCF_008806585.1 Micromonospora sp. AMSO12t | reverse complement strand
AGCCGGGCGAGCGGCTCGGCGTCCGGCGTACGGGAGGCATCCGCGCGGGCGGCGTCGAGGAGCCGGTCGGACGCGCCGGGGTCGGCGGGCCGCTCGGTCCGGCGAAAGAACATCCTGGATCCCCTCACGTCAGCCGTCCGCCGGTTCGGCGTGCGACGTCTGCCGCCGGCCGGTACGCGGTCGGGGCGCCGCGGCGGCCTCGGGGGCGGCCGGCGACCGGCTCGGGTCGTAGCGTTCCATCAGGACGGCGAGCCGGCGCAGCCCCCGGTGGGCGGCGGTGCGCACGGCACCGGCCCGGCGACCGAGTACCCGCCCGGCGGTCTCGGCGTCCAGCCCGACGACGGCGCGCAGCAGGACGGCCTCGGCCTCGCGGGGCGGCAGGGTGGCGATCAGCGCGAGCGCCGCCTCGGTGCCGATCGTCTCGCCGGCCCGTTCGGCCGTGTCGGCGTCGCCGGCCAGTTCGGCGAGCGCCTGCACCGGCACGGGCAGCGAGGGACGACGGCGTTGCCGGCGCAGGTGGTCCATGGCCCGGTTGCGGGCGATGGTGACGGTCCAGGCCCGGAACTCGCCGCCGGTGAAGCTGGGCAGGTCGCGGGAGACCTGCAACCAGGTCTCCGAGGCGACGTCCTCGGCGTCCGCGCCGACCAGGGCAGTCAGGTATCGGAGCAGGCCGGGCTGGAGGCTGCGGTAGAGGAAGCGGAAGGCGTCCTCGTCGCCGGCCTGCGCCGCCACGACGGCCTCGTTCAGCTCACCGGCCATGTGGTCGCCGCTTCCGTGCCGTGGACACGCACAGGCGGCGCACACCCACGTGGGCGTGCGCGAGGCAAGCACGGTCCGGCAGACGGACCTGATCCCGCACCCTCAGCCCCCCGCTGACCTGATCACGCCCGGGACCGCGTCGCCCGGACGGTACGTCTGGACTCCTGCCGTGGCGGCACGGCCGGTGGCGCAGGTGCCGCGGCGACGCCGTGGGGCGGGCCCGAGTCGGGCTAACGCTAGGAGCGCCGGGTCGATCGGGCAAGCCCGCCCCGGTGGGCAGAAGAGTGAGAATTATCTAGCCGTTCGGCCGGCCGGTCGCCGTAACGGCGCGGCGGCCCGGGACGCTGCACCCTGCCGACGGGCGCGGGCGGCGGCGCATTCGACCAGCCCACGACGGGCATGGGGGGAATGTCGTCACACACGGTCCACGGACGCTCACAGCCTATCCGAGGCGGGTACGGTCCCGCCGCCCCCACCGCGCGGTCGGCGCGGGCCGACCCGACGGCACGCGGCGCGCCGATCCCCGCCAGCCTGGGTACGGTAATGCTGTGTTGTCATCGGAGGTCGTACTCAGCGGTCGCTACCGCCTGGACGAGCGTGTCGCCACGGGCGGCATGGGCGACGTCTGGCGGGGCAAGGACCTCGTCCTCGGCCGACAGGTCGCGGTCAAGGTCCTGCTGCCGGCGCTGGTCTCCGACCCCGACTTCATCGCCCGCTTCCGTGCCGAGGCCCGGATCATGGCCGCCCTGCGCCACCCGGGCATCGTCCAGGTCTTCGACAGCGGCGAGGACGACCTGCCCGACGGCGGGCGGGCCGACTACCTGGTCATGGAGTTCGTGACCGGCCAGCCGCTGTCCAAGCGCATCGAGGCCGTCGGGCGTCTCGACGTGGCCGAGACGATGGCGATCGTCGCGCAGGTAGCGCAGGCGCTGCACGCCGCGCACCTCGGCGGGATCGTGCACCGCGACGTCAAGCCGAGCAACCTGCTGGTGCAGGAGGACGGCAGTGTCGTGCTGGTCGACTTCGGCGTCGCCCGGTCGACCAACATCACCAGCATCACCAGCACGAACGCCGTGCCGGGCACCGCGCTCTACATGGCGCCGGAGCAGGCCGCCGGCCGGCCGGTGTCCGGCGCGACCGACATCTACGCCCTCGGCGCGGTGACCTACTGCTGCCTGAGCGGCAGCCCGCCGTTCACCGGCGACAACCCGCTGCAGGTCGCCGTGCGCCACCTCGACGACGAGCCGCCGGAGTTGCCGCACGACGTGCCGGAGGCGGTCCGCGCGCTGGTCTCCCGCGCCCTGGCCAAGGATCCGGCCGACCGGTTCAGCAGCGCGGCAGCGATGGCCGAGGCCGCCCGCGCCGCCGTGTCCGACCCCTCCGCGCCGACCGCCATGGTGCCCGCCGCCGCGGCGGCGGGCGGCGTCGACCCGGGCACCCGCACCGACGTGCCGGTCGCCGCGACCGTGGCCCGCCGGAGGCGACGCGGCACCCTGGTCGGCGCGGCCACGGCGGTGCTGGTGGCGCTGGCCGGCCTCGGCGCGGCGCTCGGCGCGTCGCGCGAGGCCGACGCGCCGGCGGTCAAGGTCCCGCAGGCGACCACTCCGGCCGCGGAGCCGAGCGGCGGCGCCGAGGCGCCGGTGAAGCAGGAGGACGCCCCCGTCGACCCCGGGCGGCCGTTCCGGCCCACCGGCTCCACCGCCAGCCCCTCGCCGTCGGCCACCGCGCCGCCGGTCTCGCCCCAGCCGAGCGGGTCGGCGGCTCCGGAGTCGCCGGATCCCACCAAGACCGACGATCCGCCGGTGGCCACGCCCAGCACCAGCACCGCCCCGACGCAGACCACGCCGCCGACGGAGCCGACCCCGACCCAGACCACCCCGGTCGAGCCGGCCAATCCGCCTGCGGTCTGAGCGCCGGCGCCCGGCCGCGTGATCCCGTGGTGACGCCACGCCAGTCCCACTGGCACCGATAACCCCAAACCGGACGTACGGGCACAGAAATCACTCTAGGCTCCCCAGCAGGCACTTTCCGCCCTCTGCCTCAGGAGCCCGGGTGAGCGTTGAGAAGTTGGTCGTCATCGGCCAGGGATACGTCGGCCTGCCGCTGGCCATGCGAGCCGTCGAGGCCGGCCTGGACGTGGTCGGCCTCGACGTCGACTCCGACCGGGTCAAGCGGCTCGCGTCGGGCGAGTCGTTCGTCGAGGACATCCCCGCCGACCGGCTGGGCCGCGCGCTGGGCAGCGGCCGATACCGGCCCAGCACGGCGTACACCGACGCGGAGGGCTTCGACATCTGCGTGATCACGGTGCCCACGCCGCTGCGCGACGGCACGCCCGACCTCAGCTTCGTGGAGCAGGCCGGCGTCGGCATCGGCCCGTACGTGCGGCCGGGCTGCACGGTGATCCTGGAGTCCACCACCTATCCCGGCACCACGGAGGAGCTGCTGCGCCCGCTGCTGGAGTCGGCCAGCGGGCTGCTCAGCCCGGGCGACTTCCACCTGGGCTACAGCCCCGAGCGGATCGACCCGGGCAACCCGACCTGGCGCCTGGAGAACACCCCGAAGGTGGTCTCCGGGATGGACGCGGTCGCGCTCGCCCGGGTGGACGGGTTCTACCGCCGGCTCGTGGAACGGACCGTGCCGGTGGACTCCACCCGGGTGGCGGAGCTGACCAAGCTGATCGAGAACACGTTCCGCCAGGTGAACATCGCCCTGATCAACGAGCTGACGATGCTCTCCCACCACCTCGACATCGACGTCTGGCAGGCGATCGAGGCGGCGGAGAGCAAGCCGTTCGGCTTCATGCCGTTCCGGCCCGGCCCGGGGGTCGGCGGGCACTGCCTGCCGATCGACCCGTGCTACCTGTCCTGGCAGGTCAAGCGGCGCCTCGGGCGGCAGTTCCGGTTCATCGAGCTGGCCAACGACGTCAACCACGAGATGCCCGAGCACGTGGCCCGACGGGTCATGAACGGGCTGAACCGGGCCGGTCGTGCCGTCAGCGGGGCCCGGCTGCTGCTGCTCGGGCTGGCGTACAAGAAGAACACCGGTGACATGCGGGACTCCCCCGCCGTCGACGTGGCCCAGCGCCTGCAGGCCCTCGGCGCGGACGTCCGGGCGGTGGAGCCGTACGCGGAGCCGCACCAGATCCCGGGCGGTGTGCTCGTGGTGGAGCTGACCGAGCGGGAGGTCCGGGCGGCGGACGCGGTGGTGGTGGTCACCGACCACGACGACTTCGACTACGACCTGGTGACCCGGCACGCCCGGTACGTCTTCGACACCCGCAACCGGTGTGCCGGCCCGGTGGTGGAACGCCTGTAGACCCGGCACCGCTGGCCGGTCCCGTCACCCGGACGGGCGACGGGACCGGCCGGCGGCTGTCACTGGTCGCCGAGCGCCTCGACCACCGGCCGGGACAGCGCCCGGCGCGCCGGCAGCACCGAGGCGACCAGGGCGGCCACCACCGCGACCCCGAGGATCAGACCCAGCTGCCCCACCGGCAGCACCACGGCGAAGTCGCCGCTGATCCGGGCCAGCAGGGCCATCGCGGCGGCGCTGACGCCGGTGCCCAGGCCGACCCCCAGCAGCGCGCCGACCAGCGCCATCAGCACCGCCTCGACGGCCAGCATGGCGCGCATCCGCCCGCGGGTCAGGCCGACCGCCCGCAGCACGGCGTTCTCCCGGGTCCGTTCCACCACCGACAGGCTCAGCGTGTTGGCGACCCCGACCAGCGCGATCACCACGGCCAGGCCCAGCAGCGCGGTGACGAGGGCGAGCAGCATGTCGACCGTGGCGGTAAGCATCTTCTTGTACGCGCCCTGGTCCATCAGGTTGGCCGTCGGATACCGGGCGACCACCGCCTCGACGGCGGCCCGGGCCCGATCGGCGGAGATCCCGTCGGCGGGGTCGATCTCGGCCAGGTAGCCCCGCTCGTCGGGGAAGAGGGCGGCGAAGTCGGCGTCCACCACGTCGATCACGTGACCATCGGGGACGGGGCTGCCGGCGAGTGCCGGTCCGTCGGCGGTGACGATCGCGGCCACCCGTAACGACCGGCCGCGCACGGTGACGGTGGAGCCGGTCGTCCAGCCCCGGGCCTCGGCCAGCTCCCGGTGCACCAGCACCCATCCGGGTCCCAGCCGGTCGACGTCCCCCGCCACGACGCCCGTCAGCGTCCGGGCCACCAGGGCGGGGTGCGCGGCCTGGATCTGCACGCCGGCGGCGACGGCGCCGCGCTGCTCGTGCACCACCGCCAGCTCGGGCCGGGCGCGCAGCTCGGCCACGAGCGGCGCCGGCAGGTCCCCGCCGATCCCGGTGACCAGCCAGTCGACCCCGATCTCGGCGTCCACGCTGCGCTCGATGCCGTCCTTGGTGCTGCGGGCGCCCACCACGAAGGCCGACACCAGACCGATCCCGATCACCAGGGCGGTGGCGGTAGCCGCGATCCGGCGTGGATTGCGTACGGCGTTCGCCACGGCCAGGCCGGCAGTGGCGCCGAACAGCCGGCGGGCCGGCCACCCCAGCACCCGGACCAGCGCCGGCACGAGCACCGGGCCGAAGAGCACGATGCCGAAGAAGGTGAGCACGCCACCGGCGGCCACGAGCACCACCTGGACGGCGTACGCGGCGCCGACCAGCGCGGCGATCCCGGCGGCGAAGACCAGCGCCCCGACGGTCAGCCGGAGCCGGCCGGCGCCCCGGGCGGGTTGGACCGCCGCGTCGGTGAGCGCGGCGACCGGGGCGATCCGGGTGCCCCGCCACGCGGGCAGCAGGGCGGCGCCCATCGTGATCGCCGTGCCGAGGAGCAGGCTGACCAGCACGGTCGATCCGGTGACGGTGAGCCCGCCGGGGGCCGGCGCGTCGAGCCGCGCCATCACCTGGTTCATGCCGCCGGCCAGGGCCACGCCGATCAGCACGCCGATCGCGGAGGCGACCAGCCCGAGCAGCGCGGCCTCCAGCAGCGCGGCGCGGAACAGCTGGCCCCGGGTCGCCCCGACCAGCCGCAGCAGCGCGGTCCGCCGGGTCCGCTGCGCCAGCACGATCGCGAAGGTGTTGGCGATGACGAAGCCGGCGACCACGACGGCGACCCCGGCGAAGGTCAGCAGCGCCATGTTGAACTGCTGGAGGTCGCGGACCGCGTCGGTCACGGCGTCGTCGAGGATCCGCTGCCGGGTCTTGACGGTCGCGCCGGCGCCGACGGCCTCGGCGGTCCGCTCGACGAGCGCCTCGTCGGCCGGGCCCGGCCGGGCGGCCACCATGATCCGGTCGTAGCCGCGTTGGCCGGTCACCGCGAGGGCGTCCGCGCCGACCAGGCCGATGAACGGACCGCCGACGTCGCGGGCGGTGCCGGCCACGTCGACCGTGCCGACCAGCGTGTACGGGCGGGCCGCTCCCCCGCTGCCGCCGACACGTACGGGCGCGCCGAGGGCGAAGCCCTCCTCCGCCGCGGTGGGCGCGTCCAGCACCACCTCGCCGGGGCGGTCGGGCAGCCGGCCGGCCACCACGTCGTACGAGCGCAGCGCCTCGTCGACGGGGATGGCGGCGAGGACGGCGTAGCCGAGCACGGGGCGGCCGTCGGCGCCGACGATGCCGCCGGAGCCGAGCAGCTCCCCCTCTGCGGCGGCGACCCCGTCGAGGGAACGCACCTTCTCGACCAGCGTGGCCGGCAACGGGTCGTCGGTGGTGGAGTGGACGGCGAGGTCGGTGTGCCGGTCGAACGCGCCGGCCCGCTCGTACGCGCCGGTGCGCATCCCGTCGACGAAGATCAGCGTGCCGGCGATGAACGCGACGCCGAGCACGATGGCCAGCGAGGAGAGCATCAGGCGCAGTGCCTCGGCGCGGAGCTGGCGCAGGGTCGTCCTGATCACCGGGTCACCGCCTCGCGGCCGGCGGCCGGTACGCGTGCCGCGTCGAGGCCGGCGAGCGCGTCGAGCACGCGCTCGGCGGTCGGCGCGGTGAGGTCGCGTACCGGCCGGCCGTCGGCGAGGAAGACCACCCGGTCGGCGTGCCCGGCGGCCGACGGGTCGTGGGTCACCATGATCACCGTCTGGCCGAGGGTGTCGACGGCCTCGCGGAGCAGGCGCAGCACCTCGGCGCCGGAGCGGGAGTCCAGGTTGCCGGTCGGCTCGTCGGCGAAGATCACCCACGGCTTGGTGATCAGGGCGCGGGCGACCGCCACCCGCTGCTGCTGGCCGCCGGAGAGCTCGGCGGGACGGTGGCGCAGCCGGTCGGCGAGCCCCACCGCCACGACGACCTGACGCATCCAGGCCCGCTCCGGCCGCCGGCCGGCGATCGCCAGGGGCAGCACGATGTTCTCCTCGGCGGTCAGAGCCGGCAGCAGGTTGAACTTCTGGAACACGAAGCCGACCCGGTCGCGACGCAGCAGGGTGAGCCGCTTGTCGTCGAGGCCGGCGAGGTCGGCGTCGCCGATGCGCACGCTGCCGGAGGTGGGCCGGTCCAGGCCGGCGAGGCAGTGCATGAGGGTGGACTTGCCGGAGCCGGAGGGGCCCATCATGGCGGTGAACCGGCCGGCGGCGAAGTCGACGTCGACCCCGTCGAGGGCGACGACGGCGGCCTGGCCGGCGCCGTACCGCTTGGACAGGCCGCGGGCGGTGACCGCCACGCCGGCGGTGGCGTGCGCGGGAGGTGCGACGGACACGTGGAGCTCCCCGTGGAGATCGTGGCTGGGACGTCTCCGACGCTATGGGTGCCGCCGGTCCGGCCGCGTCCACCCGCGCGTGGTGATCCCGCTGCGACCTCGGGAGCCCCTGACGGGGTGGGCCCGTACGACCTGGGTCGTAGACCGGCTCAGCCGCCGGGGGTGACCAGCCCCGTCTCGTACGCCAGCACCACGGCCTGCACCCGGTCGCGGAGCTGGAGCTTGGCGAGGATCCGCCCGACGTGCGTCTTCACGGTGGCCTCGGCGACGTGCACCCGGGCGGCGATCTCCGCGTTGGAGAGGCCCTGCGCCACCAGCAGGAGGATCTCCCGCTCGCGTTCGGTGAGCTGGCCGATCCGGGGGTCCTCGGCGGGCCCGGGGCCGAGCCGGCCGGCGAACCGGTCGAGCAGCCGCCGGGTGATGGGCGGGGCGACCACCGAGTCGCCCCGGGCGACCACCCGGATGGCCGCCAGCAGCTCCTCGGGTGGGACGTTCTTGAGCAGGAAGCCGCTGGCGCCCGCCTGGAGCGCGGCGAAGGCGTCGGCCTCGGTGTCGAAGGTGGTGAGCACCAGCACCCGGGGCGGTCCGGCGGGACGGTCCCGGCAGATCCGGCGGGTCGCCTCCACCCCGTCCATGGTCGGCATCCGGACGTCCATCACCACGACGTCGGCCTCGACGCGGGCCAGCAGCCGCAGGGCGTCGGCCCCGTCGATCGCCTCGCCGACGATCTCCAGGTCCGGCTGGGAGCCCAGCACCATCCGGAACCCGGCGCGGACCAGCGCCTGGTCGTCCACGATCACCACGCGGACCGTCATGCCGCCGTCACCGCCGTCGTCGGGGACGTCGACGGTAGCGGCAGCCGCGCCTCGACCTGCCAGCCCCCGGCGAGCCGCGGGCCCGCGGTGAGGCTGCCGTCGTACACGCCGACCCGCTCGCGCATGCCCACCAGGCCGTGCCCGCCGGACGGCGCGGGACTGACCGGCGGCCGGCCGCGCCCGTCGTCGACCACCCGGACCATCACGGCGTCGCCGGCGTGCGCGACGGTGACCTCGACGTCGGCGCCGACCCCGGCGTGCTTCAGGGCGTTGGTCAGCCCCTCCTGCACCACCCGGTAGACGGTCAGTTCCAGCCCGGGCGGCATCGACACCGGCTCCCCGGTGACCGCGTGCCGGGCCCGGAGGCCGGCGGCGCGGAACCGGTCGAGCAGGGCGGGCAGCTCCGTCAGCGCCAACCGGCGGTGCGCCGGGTCGGCGGTCGCCCCGGCGTCGCCGGGCGCACCCGCCGCGCCGGGCCCGGCCTGCGCGTCCGGCGCGTCGGGCTCCCGCAGTACGCCGACCAGCCGGCGCATCTCCTCCAGCGCCTGCCGGCCGGTGTCGGCGACCACCTTCACCGCCTGGCGGGCGGTCTCCGGATCCCGGTCGAGCATGAACCGCGCCCCGTCGGCCTGCACGATCATCACCGCCATGCTGTGCGCCACCACGTCGTGCAATTCGCGGGCGATGCGGGTGCGTTCCTCGGCGACCGCGGCGCGCGCCTCCGCCTCGCGTTCCCGCTCCAGGGTGGCGGCCCGCTCCTCCAGGCTGAACACGTAGAGCCGGCGGGTACGCACGTTCAGCCCGACCAGCCAGACCGCCCCGGTGACCAGCCCGTAGTAGATCGCCGCCGCCCACCAGGCGATGGCTCCCGAGGTCTGGAGGCCGGCGAGCACCACCCCGACGGCGGCGCCGATCCCGGCGAGGACCCCGTCGCGGAGCCGGTCAGCGTACTTGATGACGCTGTAGAGGGCGATCAGCACCGCGACGTCGAAGGGCAGCGGCCCCCACCCGGCGACCACCTGCACCATCGCGAGCGCGGCCACCACGGCGGCGACCGCCGACGGGTGGGCCCGGCGGAACAGCAGCGCCACCGCCATCGCGGTCCCGACCAGGGTGGCCCTCCCACCGCCGGGCTGGTTCGCCATGCCGGCGAGGCCGAGGAGCGCCACCGTGGCGGAGACGAAGGCGTCGAAGGCGACGCCGCGCAGGGGGCGGCCGAGGATCGCGCGGTTCACAGTCACCCAGCGTACGTGCCGCAGGTCAGGGGGTCACTCCGCCCCGAGGCCGGGACCGGGCCGCCCGCCCGGGTCAGGCCAGCAGCTCGCGCATCCGGTCGATCTCGACGGTCTGCTCGGTGGCGACGGAGTTGGCGAACTCCGACAGGGTGAGGTCGGCGCCGACCTTGAGCAGGTCCGTGGCCATCTGGACCGCGCCCTGGTGGTGCTCCGTCATCATCCGCACGAAGAGCCGGTCGAACTCGGCGCCCCGCGCCGCCGCGAGCTGCCGGATGGCCTCGGGCGTCTGCATGCCCCGCATGCCCTCGTGGTCGTGCCCGGCCACCTCGGTGGAGAGCCCGCGCGCCTGCAACCAGCCCCGCATCAGGCCGATCTCGGGGCCCTGGCTGGCCCGGATCCGCTCGGCGAGGGCGCGCAGGGCCGGGTCGCCGGCGCGGTCACCGGCCAACTCCGCCATCTCGAGCGCCTGGGCGTGGTGCGGGATCATCATCCGGACGAACCAGACGTCCATCGAGTTGTGCCGGGCCGTGGTGGCGTCGCGCAGCTCCTCGGCGGGCCGGACCGCGGCGGTCTCGCCGGGCCGACCGGGAACGATCACCGGGGGTCGGCTCGGACCGGCCGGGGCGGACGTCGGGGCGGCGGTCTGTCCCGCCGGCACCGCGGTCGGGTTGTCGGCGGCACGGGACAGGAGGACGCCCGCCACCGTCAGCAGACACGCGGCTGTGACGACGGCGAGGGTCCGCGCGCGGCGGTTGGTCATGGGCCACTCCCCCCCGGTAGAGGTCATGGCGATGCTATCCATCGACGAACGGGCTTCGATGTGATTCACATCACATCGATGGAACTCTCTGGACGGTAAGGTGTCCACCATCGTCATCCCCTTGCGAAGGACGTCGCCGATGACCAGTTTCCGCACCTTGCGGGCCAGGCGGCTCACCACCGTGAGCCTGGCCGCGGCCGGTCTACTCCTCGCCAGCGTCGCCACCGCCACGCCGGGAAGTGCCGGCGTGGCGGCGCAGTCCGCCCCCTCGGGCACGGCGGACACCACCAACACCATCCCGGGCGTCGACGAGATCGTCAGCAGCCCCAACCTCCGGCAGATCGCCAACCTGCCGAAGCAGGCGCCGCTGGACGCCACCAACAGCGACCTCGCCTTCCAGGGCCGCTACGCCTTCGCCGGCAACTACAACGGCTTCGTCATCTACGACATCTCCCAGCCGACCGCGCCGACGGTGGTGTCGCAGGTGTACTGCCCCGGGTCGCAGAACGACATCTCCGTCCACGGTGACCTGCTGTTCCTCTCCACCGATTCCTCCCGCAGCGATGACTCCTGCAACAGCACCAGCGCGCCGGCGACGGAGAAGGCGTCCTGGGAGGGCATCAAGGTCTTCGACATCAGCGACAAGGCCAACCCCCGCTACGTCAAGGCGGTGGAGACGGCCTGCGGGTCGCACACCCACACCCTCGTGCCGGGCAAGGACCGCAAGACCGTCTACCTGTACGTCTCCTCGTACAGCCCGCGGGCGGAGTTCCCCGACTGCCAGCCCCCGCACGACTCCATCTCCATCGTGAAGGTGCCGGTGAAGTCGCCCACGGACGCGGCGGTGGTGGCCTCCCCGAACCTCTTCCCCGACGGCGGCTACGAGGGCCGGCCCGGCGGTTCGGCGACCACCGGCTGTCACGACATCACGGCGTACCCGGAGAAGAACCTCGCCGCGGGCGCGTGCATGGGTGACGGCGTGCTGATGGACATCTCGAACCGGGAGGCCCCCCGGCTGATCAACCGGGTCCGGGACACCGTCAACTTCGCGTTCTGGCACTCGGCCACGTTCAACAACGCCGGCACCAAGGTGGTCTTCACCGACGAGCTGGGCGGCGGCAGCGCGGCCACCTGCAACGAGGCCGTCGGACCGGAGCGGGGCGCCAACGCCATCTACGACATCACCGGTCGCGGCGACGCCCGGACGATGGTCTTCCGCAGCTACTACAAGATCCCCCGGATGAACGCCGACACCGAGAACTGCGTGGCGCACAACGGCTCGCTGATCCCGGTGCTCGGGCGCGACATCATGGTCCAGGCGTGGTACCAGGGCGGCATCTCCGTCTGGGACTTCACCGACTCGGCCAACCCGCAGGAGATCGCGTTCTGGGAGCGGGGTCCGATCTCGATCGACCGGCTCGTCGGCGGCGGCTCCTGGTCGGCGTACTACTACAACGGCTACATCTACTCCAACGACATGGCCAAGGGCTTCGACGTCCTCAAGCTGACCGACTGGCGGACCTGGACGGCGAACCTCGTCCGCTACCGCGAGCTGAACGTGCAGACCCAGCCCAGCTACCTGAGCTGGTAGTCGCAACGCGCCGACGGGCCCGCCCCCCACCGGGGTCGGGCCCGTCCGTGTCCGTCGTGGACGCGCCGGTCAGCCGGCCGGCGGGTACGGGTCGTCCTGGTAGGTGTACTCCGTCTCGATCTTGCCGTCGGACGTGTGCACGACGAGCTGGCTCGGCTCGTTGCCGTGCGCCGCCCGGCGCCCCGCCTCGACGGCGAGCTGCTTGGTGTCGAACGTGCCGACGACCTGGTTGCCCTGCTCGACCTTCCAGCCGCCGTCGTTCGGTACGACGTGGTACTGGTTGCGCTTCATGTCAGTCACCCGCCTCTCGGTCAGGTCCACCGGGATACCCGGGCCACTGAGGCGGAAAACCCTCCTCCGTGGACAAACCGTCCGCCGCCGCCGGCGTACCGTGGGAAGTGACCGCCCGTCACGTGGCCGGGATCCGGTCGAGCTGCGCGCGGATCGCCTCCGGCGTCAGCGCGGGCCGGCCGCCCGGATGGCCGACGGTCGCGCCGGCCGCCGCGACCGCGTGCCGGGCGACCCGCTCCCGGGGCTCGCCGCGCAGCACGCCGAGGGTCAGCGCGGCGACGAACGCGTCTCCGGCGCCGGTGTCGTCCACGGTGGGCGTCTCGCTCAACGGCAGGAACAGCTCGCCGTCCGGCCAGACGAACGCGTTGCCCTTCCCGGCCACCTCGACGGCCAGCAGCGACGGGCCGCGACGCAGCAGCCCACGCCCGGCGGCGAGCCCCGCCTCGGCGTCGCGCGGCGCGTGGCCGGTGATCAGCTCCACCTCCTGCGCGTCGGCCCGCAGCACGTCGGCGAGGGCGAGCAGCGCGTCGGCGTCGGCCGCGTCGGTCGGCGCGCCGTCGAGCACGACCAGCCGGCCGGCCTCCCGGGCGATCCGGGCCGCGGCCAGGGCGGCCCGCGCCGGCTGCTGGAGCTGCACCAGCACGGCCCGTGCGGCCCGCAGCGCGGATGCCGCCCCGGCGACGTCGTCGGGGGTGAGCAGGGTGGCCTCGGCAACGTCCTCGAGGTAGCGCCAGTCGGCGTCGGCGTCCACGACGTCGACGATGAGCGCGGTCGGGGTGCCGGGCCGGCGCCGTACCCACTGGACGTCGATGCCGTCGGCCCGCGCCAGCGCCAGCAGCCGCTCCCCCACCTCGTCGTCGCCGACCACCCCGAGCAGACCGACGGCGGCGCCGAGCTGCGCCAGCCCGACGGCCTGGTTGGCCCCCTTGCCGCCGAGCAGCTCGCGCCGCCGCCGTACCGGGGCGGTCCCGCCGGCCTCCGGGACCTCGTCCACCCGCAGCACGAGGTCCCGCGCCAGCTGCCCGACCACCATCACGTCCAGTCCCGCCATGCCCGGAGCACTACCCGCGAGCGCCCGGGTTGATCCGCGCCGGGCGGGAGGCGTCGCCGTTGGCGAGGCGCGCCCCGGCCGACGACGCGAGGGGTGCGTGGCGCGCGGTCAACCGGGCAGCGGCGCCTCGTCGCCGCGCGTGCGGCGCGGCCCGACCAGCCGGCGCACCATCGGGGCGGCGTTCCACTTCGCCGCGCCCACCAGGTCGCGGGCGTGCTCCAGGACGGTGTAGTCGGGCCGGGCCCGGCCGTCGGCGATGGCCCGGTCCAGGTCGTTGCCGCACCGGGTCAGCACGCTGTCGAAGTCGCGGCGCACCGGTTCGAGCAGGTGGTAGCCGAACGAGCGGTGCAGCCGAGCGAAGAGCGGCTTGTAGAGCCGGGCCCGCTCATGCAGCCCCGAGGAGTACGACATCGGGTTCTTCGGCCGGCGCCGGACGTAGTCGGGCAGCAGGTCGGCAAAGGCCCGACGGACGATCCACTTCTCCTGCCCGTCGCGCATCTTCAGCCCGATCGGCAGCCGCATCGCCAGCTCGACCAGGCTCAGGTCGAGAAACGGCACGCGGGCCTCCACCCCGTGCCCCATGCTGGCCCGGTCGACGCGCTGCAACTCCGTACGGCAGAGGTTGCGGATCTTGTGCAGGAAGAGCCGGCGGGACGCCTCGGGGCCGACCTCGTGGTACATGGGGTAGCCGCCGAACAGCTCGTCGGAGCCGTCGCCGGTGAGCACCACCTGCACGCCCAGCTCCCGCAGCCGGCGGAACAGCGGCACGGTGACCACCGCGTTGATGATGTCGCCGTACTCGGTCAGCTCGGACATCCGGATGGCCTCCCGGATGTCGGCCAGCCGGATGTCGCGCGGGCGCAGCTCGACCACCTCGTGCGGCACCCCCAGGTCCTTCGCGAGCCGCCGCGCGTACGCGACGTCGGGGCTGTCGGGCACGCCGACCGTGACCGCGACGCAGTCGGGGTGCATCTCGCGCACGTGCAGCAGGGCCAGCGAGCTGTCCAGCCCGCCGGAGAGCACCACCCCGACGGTGAGGTCGGTGTCCACCCGCATCCGGATGCTGTCGGTGAGGGCGGCACGGACGAGCAGGGCGGCCTCGTCCGGGTCGTCCACCACCGGCAGCCCGTCGCCGAGGGTGAGCAGGTCGACGTACGCGCGCAGCCGGACCGGCCCGTCGGGCTCGACCCAGCCGTGGTGCCCGGGCGGCACCTCGACGATCGGCACGCGGTACCCGACCAGCGCCTTGACCTCGCTGGCGACGTGCAGGCAGCCGGGCGTCCGGGCCCAGTACAACGGCTTGACGCCGAGCGGGTCCCGGACCAGGTAGGCCCGGCCGGTGGCCCGTTCCACGACGGCGAAGGCGTACTCGCCGCGCAGCCGGGTCACCATGCCCTCGCCCCACCGCAGGAACGCGGCGAGCACCACCTCGGTGTCGCCGGTGCCGCGGAAGCGGTGTCCCAGCCGGACCAGTTCCGCGCGCAGCTCGGGGTGGTTGAAGACCTCGCCGTTGTAGCAGAGCAGCCACCGCTCGTCGGCGGAGGCCCACGGCTGCACGGCGCGTTCGCGGTCCACGATCGGCAGCCGACGGGTGCCGGTGAGCAGGCCGTTCTCGTAGCGGGTCTCGGTGACCTCGCCGCGCGGGGCGAGGGTGGCGAGCATCCGCCGGAAGATCGTCGGATCGGCCTCGGGGCCCAGGCTCAACGCGATGCCACACATCGGCTCAGACCCCCATCTCGGCTTCGTACGCCCGACGCAGCCGCCGCCGCGCCGCCGGCGCGAGGCACAGGTGCCACGCCTGCCCCTCGTCGACCACGTTGACCTCGCCGGCCCGCTGCCGTGCCAGCAGCAGCTCGGCCAGGGTGTCCCGCGCGCCGAAGCGGCCGAACCACTCCATCTCGACGTCGACCGCCCAGCCGAGGCAGTGCCCGCTGGGCAACATGGCGGCGTACCCGAGTCGGCGCAGCCGGTGCTGGTGCTCGGCGCTGCGGACCAGGCTGGTCACCCACAGCGGCGGCGTGGCGGGCGGGGTGCTGGCGGCGAACTGCCGGGCGATGTCGTTGAGCAGCGCCACCATCTCGCGGCGGGCCCGCCGGAACCGCAGTCCGGCGGTGCGCGGCGTGGCGTCGGGCCGCAGCCGGCGCCGCACCGCCCGCAACCCGCGGCGGAGCAGCGTCCGCGGCTGCTCGGTGTAGCGGAAGTTCAGCAGGTCCCGGCGGCGCAGCCACTCCAGGTCGACCAGGTCGGGGCTGGCGTCCACCTGGGCGTCGGTGAGGTAGGTCGGGGTGTCGCGCCACCACATCACGTCGACGCGGGAGAGCAGGTAGATCCGGACCAGCGCGGTGAGGTCGGCGGCGGAGCTGCGCGCGTTGGGCTGGTAGCGGGCCATCTCCAGCAGCAGCGTCTCGCGGGCGCCGATCAGCCCCTGCGTGGTGGCGTCGAGCACGGCGGCGATCGCGGGCTCGCGCAGCCGGTCGTCGATCAGCACCTGCCGGGCGGCGGTGCAGGACGCGCCGGCCAGGGCGCCGACCTCGACCAACAGCTCGGCCACGGCGGCCCGGTAGGCGTCGAGGTCCGGCGTTGCGGCGGGCCGCGTCGGGGTGGAGAACGCGCGCCGCCGGGCCGGGGCGGCGGGTGTGACGGAGGAGCCGGGCTGCTGTCCCGGGCTACGGCTGGGCACTCGCATGGTCGGGTCCTCTCTCCCGTCACGGCATCACTGTGCATCGCCCTGCACACACCGTAATCAGACTGGACGGGAGAAGTCCGAACAATCCTCCTATCTACTCCTTCGGAACGCACGGCGGTCACCGCCGCGCACGAAGGGTCACGGTCGGGACGCCCCGCTCAACCGCTGCACCTCGACGTACGAGGGCGGTTCCGCGCGCGGCGCGGCGCCGGACCGGACGGCGTCCAGGGCGTCCAGGGCGGCGCCCAGCGCGGCCCGGAACAGCAGCGAGCCCGTGCTCACCCGGGCCACGCCGAGCGCCCGCAGCTCGTCGAGGGTGGGCCCGCCCGGCCGGTGCAGCACGTTCAGCGGCGCGTCGATCCCCGCCACGAGCGCGGCGACGGTGGCGGCGTCCGGCGCCCCGGGCACGAAGATCCCGTCCGCCCCGGCGGCCAGGTAGGCGCGGGCCCGGCGCAGGGCCTCCGGCAGGGGATCGGGCGTGCCGAGCCACCACGGGTCGGTGCGGGCGTTGACGAACAGGTCGGGCGCCGCGGCCTTGATGGCGGCCACCTTCGCCGCCGCCAGCTCGGGCGGGTCGAGGGTGCCGTCCGCCCGCCCGTCCTCGACGTTCACCCCCACCACGCCGAGCGCGGCCAGCTCCGCCGCCAGCCCGGCGACGACCGCCGGGTCGTCGGCGTACCCCGCCTCCACGTCAACGGTCACCAGCACCGGCAGCGGGCGCAGCGCCCGGGCCAGGCGGAGGTTCTCCGCCCGGGTGGCGGCCGCCGCGTCCGGCACGCCGGCGGCAGCGGCGACCCCCAGGCTGGTGGTGCCGACCGCCGGGTACCCGCGCGCCGCGAACGCGGCGGCGCTGGCGTGGTCCCAGGCGTTGGGCAGCAGCAGCGGCCGGGCGGCGCGGTGCAGGGCGTGGAAGGCGGCGCAGCGCGCGTTCATCCGGGTTCCACCTCGATCATGGTCGGGCCCCGTGGGGCCGGCGACGGTCGTCTCCCGGCGACGGTAGGGCCGGAACCCTACGGCGCCCGCCGAAACGTCGGCTGCCGGCGTGTGCGCTGCCGGCGCGGTACGGGCCACCGGACCACTGCACGGATCGTCGCTATCGGTCGACGTCAGCCAGGCCGTCACCATGCGTGACATTCAGCGCGGCCGGCCATCATGCCTCCGGCCCCTTTGCTCTGCATCCACATACGCAACAGCTACTGACGGTCAACGAGACTCGCGCCCTCGATCATCGCGCCTCTTCGAATCTCCCCAGTTCAGCCCGGTGGTGCGCCGAGGAATGCAGAGCAAAGGGCGCACAGGGCACCGGGCTGCCGGGACGTCGACAGTTACAACAAGTGATCAACCCGACCGTCACGAACGGTAACGACGGCGGCGACCGGCTCCCTCGCCGTCCGTCTCAAGGAATGAGGTCAGGGCCGTCTCCAGACATCGCCAACTGCACCGAGAAACGAGGTCCGAAGGCGCCGAAAGGAGTCGGACGAGGGCGCGACCCGGTCAGGCGCGGCCCCGTCAGGCGCGCCCGCTGCCGCGGTCGGGCGCGGTCGCGGGCGGCGCGAGGTCGGCCGGGGCCAGACCGAGTGCGGCGGCCAGCGCCGGAGCACCGTCCGGGGTCAGCCGGACCTCCCGTCCGCCGCTGCGGGTCAGCCAGCCCGCCTCGAAGAAGCGGGCGTACAGCGCCGCGCCCAACGCGCCGGCGAGGTGCGGCCGACGCTCGGTCCAGTCCAGGCAGTCGCGCACCAGGGGACGGCGGACGGCCCGCAGCGGCGCGACCGGCACCCCCAGCTCCGCCAACCAGGCCCGCCCGGCCGAGGTGAGCGCCGGCCCGCCGGCGCCGTCAAGCAGCCCGCGCGCGAGCAGCCTGTCACGCAGCAGCACCCCGAGGTGCCCGGCCAGGTGGTCGTAGCAGGTGCGGGCGTACGCCAGGGCGGCGCCGGCACGGGCGGCGCGCAGCGAACGGGCCGGCTCGGACCGCCCGGGCGCGTAGCCAGCCAGATCCTCGACCAACTGGGCCGCCGAGGGACCGGCGAGCTGGACGTAGCGGTGTCGTCCCTGCCGATGCTCGACCAACAGCCCGCCCCGGACGAGCCGGGTGAGGTGATCGCTGGCGGTGGACGGGGCCACCCCGGCGAGCCGGGCCAGCTCCCCCGCCGTCCACGCCCGGCCGTCGAGCAGAGCCAGGCAGATGCGGGCCCGGGTGTCGTCGGCGAGCAGGGCGGCGAGCCGGGCCAGGGCCCGGCCGTCCGGCGCGGGGATGGTCACGGACACCATGCTGGCACGGGCACCCTGCGGCCGGCACCGAAGCTTCGCCACTCCTTTACAACGTTGTATCCAACGTTGTACAAACGGACACGCACCGATCCTGATCGAACTCCCGCACCCGAGGCAGGTCTGATGCGACATCTCCGCCGCGCCGGGGCGCTCGCCGCCGTCGTCGGTCTGGTCCTGGCCGCGACGGCGTCCGCGCCGGCCGCCGCCGCACCCGAGCCCCGCTACCGCAACCCCGTCTCGGCCGGGTTCGCCGACACCTTCGCCGACCCCGTGATCGTCCGCGGTGAGGACGGTTTCTGGTACGCCTACGGCACCACCGACCCGCTGCGCGAGGGCGAGGGGACGTTCCACGGGGTCCCGATCGCCCGCTCGGCCGACCTGGCCGGTTGGACGTACGTCGGGGACGCCTTCGGCGCCGGCCAACGCCCGGCGTACGCGGCTCCCGGCGCCGGCTTCTGGGCCCCCGACGTGCGCCGGGTCGGCGATCGCTGGGTCATGTACGTGACCGTCACCGACACGACCGTGTCCCCCGACGGGGGTGACTTCGCCGTCGGGGCGGCCACCGCGCCCACCCCGACCGGCCCGTGGACCTTCGCCGACGAGCCCGTGGTCGCGCCCCGCCCCGGCGGTGGCGGGGGCTGGCTGTGGACCATCGACCCGAGCCAGTTCACCGACGTCGACGGCAGGCACTACCTCTACCACGGCAGCTACTACGGCGGCATCTCGGTGACCGAGCTCTCCGCCGACGGGCTTCGCGCCGTCGGCTCACCCACCCTGGTCGCCGTCGACAACAAGTTCGAGGGCAGCCACGTGGTGCGCCACGACGGCTGGTACTACCTGTTCGCCTCCACGGCAAACTGCTGCGCCGGCCCGGCCACCGGCTACTCCGTGCACGTCGGCCGGTCCCGCGACCCGCGCGGGCCGTTCGTCGACCGCGACGGCGTCGCGCTGACCGCCTCCCGGGCCGGCGGCACGCCGGTGCTCACCCAGAACGGCAACCGGTGGATCGGCACCGGCCACAACGGCTTCCTCACCGACCTCTCCGGCCAGGACTGGATCGTCTACCACGCGATCGACCGCGCCGACCCGTACCTGGACGAGCCGTTCGGCATCAACGAGCGGCCGATGCTGCTGGACCGCCTCGACTGGATCGACGGCTGGCCGACGGTGAACGCCGGTGCCGGCCCCTCCGAGGGCCCCCGGCCCGCGCCGGTCACCACCGGCCGGGTGGACGAGCGCTTCGACGCCGGGCTGGCCGGCTGGCGACTCGGCTCCGGGGACTGGCGGGTCGCCGACGGCCGACTCACCGGCAGCGGCGCGCTGACCAGCCGTACGACCGGGGGCGGGGACCTGCGGGCGGAGGCCGACCTGCGGCTTCCCGCCGCCGGGACGGCTGGTCTCACGCTCGGCGACCGGGTCTCGGTGCGGGTGGACGCCGCCGCCGGCCGGCTGGTCGCCGCCGACGGCGGGCGCACCGCGAGCGCGCCGCTGCCCGCCGGCTTCGACGCCGCGGCCGGGCACCACCTCGCCGTCGAGGTACGCGGCCGGGACCTGGTGGCCGAGCTGAGCCCGGCCCGGCTCGGCGACCAGCTGGCGGCGGTGTCGCTGCGGCTGGCGCGGCCGGTGGCCGGGCGGCTCACGCTCACCGCGACCGGCGGGGCCGCCGGGTTCGACAACGTCAGCGTCGCCCGGCTGCACCGGCCGGTGCGCCACGCCGTCGCCGAACCGCGGGCGGGCCGCCTGCTGCCGGCGTTCTCCGACGAGTTCACCGGGGGGCTGGACCCGGCGTGGCGGTGGGTCCGGCCGGACCCGGCGGCCACCGTGTCCGGCGGGGCGCTGCGCTGGCCGGTGCAGGGCGCCGACCTGACCGGCACCGGCAACACCGCCGGCGTGCTGCTGCGCGACGCGCCGGGCGGCGACTACGTCGTGGAGACGAAGGTGACCCTGGACCTCGGCGAGGAGACCGTCCGCAACTACCAGCAGGCCGGGCTGGTCGCCTACGTCGACGACGACCGCTTCGCCCGGCTGGCGCAGGTCGCGATCTGGAACACCAGGCAGGTGGAGTACGGCTACGAGCTGCCCTTCGCCGGCCAGCCGGTCTACGGCGGCAACATCGTCGGCACCCCGGCGACCACCACCTGGCTGCGGCTGGCGCACCGGGTCGACCCGGCCACCGGCGAGCACGAGTTCCGGGCCGGCTCCAGCCGGGACGGGCGGAACTGGACGTGGGGCGGGGTGTGGACCTTCCCGGCCGACACCACCCCCCGGATCGGGCTGGTCGCGCACGGCGGAGCCGACCCGGCGGTCACCGCGCACTTCGACTACCTGCGCTTCCACCGCTGACCCCCGCACGATCGGGCCCCCGCCGGACGGCGGGGGCCCGATCCCGTTCCCGGCGCCTGGCGGCGGGGCACCCCGGCGGTCACGTACGGCGCCCGGCGGCGGGGCCGGCACGGCACGCCTGGCGGTCACGTGCGGCCCCGCCGCCGGGCGCCGTA
>NZ_WAAS01000107.1:0-20671 GCF_008806585.1 Micromonospora sp. AMSO12t | reverse complement strand
CCCCTACCGGCCCCGCGCCGCGCGCCGACGAGACGCCGTCGGCAGGCCTGCGCTTCCCGCCGGGCTTCGGCTGGGGGGCGGCCACCTCCGCCTACCAGATCGAGGGCGCGGCCAAGGAGGACGGCCGGGGCGAGTCGATCTGGGACACGTTCAGCCACACGCCGGGCCGCACCCGCAACGGCGACACCGGCGACGTCGCCGCCGACCACTACCACCGGTACGCCGAGGACCTGGACCTGATGCGCGACATCGGGCTGGACAGCTACCGGTTCTCCATCTCCTGGCCGCGCGTACAGGCCGACGGCACCGGCGCGCCCAACCAGCGCGGGCTCGACTTCTACCGCCGTCTCGTCGACGGGCTGCACGAGCGGGGCATCGCGCCGATGGCGACGCTGTTCCACTGGGACCTGCCGCAGTCCCTCCAGGACGCCGGTGGCTGGGAGTCGCGCGACGTCACCCACCGGTTCGCCGACTACGCCGAGATCGTCTTCCGCGCGCTCGGCGACCGGGTGCCGGTCTGGCTGACCGTCAACGAGCCGAAGACGGTGGTGCAGAACGGCTACCTCGAAGGTCACCACGCCCCGGGCCGCCAGGACCCGGACGCCGCGTACCTGGTCGCCCACCACCTCCACCTGGCCCACGGGCTCGCCGTGGCGGCGTTCCGCGCCACCGGCTCCGGCCGGATCGGCCCGGCGCTCAACCTGCACCCCTGCTACCCGGCCGACGACTCGCCCGAGGCCGCCCGGGCCGCCCGGCTCTACGACGGCTACGAGAACCGCCTCTACCTCGACCCGATCCTCACCGGCCGCTACCCGCAGGACGTGCTGGACGACCTCGGCCCCGACAGCCGGCTGGTCCGCGGCATCCGCGACGGCGACCTGGCGACCATCGCCGCGCCGGTCGACCTGCTCGCCGTGCAGTACTACACGCCCTACTACCTCACCGGCGACGGCGCGACGGTCGGGCGCTGGCCCACCTCACAGGCCTCCTGGCAGCAGATCCACCCCGACGGGATGTACGACATCCTGACCCGGGTGACCCGCGACTACGGCCCGATCCCGCTGACCGTCACCGAGAACGGGCTGCCCAC
Source organism: Micromonospora sp. AMSO12t (assembly GCF_008806585.1). Taxonomy (NCBI): domain Bacteria; kingdom Bacillati; phylum Actinomycetota; class Actinomycetes; order Micromonosporales; family Micromonosporaceae; genus Micromonospora; species Micromonospora sp. AMSO12t. Next base: position 19,581 of record NZ_WAAS01000107.1, on the reverse strand, counting down.
CCCGGACACCCTCGACGCCGACGGCACGGTCGACGACGCCGGCCGGGTCACCTTCCTGCGCGACCACCTCGCCGCCGCGCACCGGGCCATGGCCGCCGGCGTGCCGCTGGAGAGCTACCACGTCTGGTCCCTGCTCGACAACTTCGAGTGGGACGCGGGCTACGACGAGCGCTGGGGCCTGGTCCACGTGGACTACCAGACCCAGCGGCGCGTGCTCAAGCGCAGCGCGCACTGGTACCGCCAGGTCATCGCCGCCAACGGTCTCTGACCGCCGGGCACCCGCCACCCCGGCGCCGCTCGGCGGCGCCGGGGTGGACGCCGTCGGCGCGCCCGCCAGCGTGGACGCCGGGCGGGCGCGTCGACCCGGTCAGCGGGGCAGGGCCTGCTGGAGTTCCGCCCGCAGCGCCGGGGTGAGCATCTCCCCCGCCTGCTTGGCCAGCCGCGCCATCTCGTAGCCGACCACACCGATGTCGGCCTCCGCCCCGGCCAGCGTGGCCAGGATGGAACCGTCACGCACCTGCATGACCAGGAAGTAGCCGCGCCCCATCTCGACGACCGTCTGCTTGACGATGTCCCCGTCGAACATCTGCGCCGCGCCCGCGGTGATGCTCATCAGCCCCGAGGTCACGGCCGCGAGCTTGTCGGCGTGGTCGCGGGGCAGGTGGTCGGAGATCGCGACCAGCAGGCCGTCGGAGGAGACCACGATGGCGTGCACCACCCCCGGCACCCGCTCCGCGAACCCGCTGACCAGCCAGCTCAGGTCGCGGGCCTCCCGGCTCAACGTCGTCATCGCTGTCCCCCTTCGGTGCGTACGCCGCCCGGCGGCATGGAAATCTCCGTGGTGTCCTCGGCCTCGGCCCGCCGTACCCCGCTGTAGAACCGGGACAGCATCCCCCCGACCGCCTCCGGGTCCGGGTCGTGGCGTACCGCCGGCTGCTCCGGCCGGGCCGGCCGGGTGACGGCCGAGAGCTGTGCCATCGGCACCCGGACGGGCAGGCCGCGTTCGTTGGTCCCGCCGGTGACCGGGACGGCCGGCGGCGTGGGCGAGGCCCCCGGCACCGGACCGGGCGACGGCCCCTGCCGGGACCACCAGCCCCCACCGGTCGACGCGGGCGGCCGGGCCGCCGGGGCGAGCACGTCCTCGGCCCGCACCGGGACCGACCGGGCCTGCCGGGGCGGGGCCTCGGACCGCCGCCCGGCCGCCGGCAGCTCGCCCGCCGGTCGCGCACCGGCCCACGCCGGCGGCCGCCCGGCCACCGGCAACCCACCGGGCGGCGGCGTCCCGTCCCACGCCGCGGCGGCCAGCATCCGGGCCGCGACGGGCGCCTCCCGCTCGGGCGCCGGCGCCAGCAGGCCACCGGGCAGCCGTACCCGGGCGACGAGGCCCTCCTCGCCGCCGGCCAGGCGCACCTCGACGCGGAGCCGGGCGGCCAGGTGGCTGACCACGAACAGGCCCATCCGCTCGACCGTCGCCACGTCGGCGGCCGGCGGGGTGGCCAGGACGGCGTTCGCCTCGGCCAGCGCGGCCGGGCTCATGCCGATCCCCCGGTCGGTGATCTCGATGACCGCGCCGGCCCCCTCGCTCCGGGCGGTGACCGCCACGACCGTGTCGGGACGGGAGAACGAGGTGGCGTTCTCCAGCAGCTCGGCGAGGATGTGGACCAGCTCGCCGACGGCGTGGCCGACGACGTGCAGGTCGGCGACCGCCCCGTGCCGGACCCGCTGGTACTGCTCGATCTCGGCGCTGGCGGCGAGCAGCATCGGGCCGAGCCCCGCCGGCCGGTTCCACCGGCGGGTCGCCTCCGTCCCGGCGAGCACCAGCAGGCTGTCGTCGTTGCGCCGCATGCGGGCGGCCAGGTGGTCGAGCTTGAAGAGGTTCTCCAGCTGGTCCGGATCGCTCTCCTCGCGCTCCAGGTCGTCGAGCAGCTCCAACTGGCGCTCCACGAGCACCTGGCTGCGCCGGGCGAGGTTGACGAACATCGCGTTGACGTTGCGCCGGGTGGTCGCCTGCTCGACGGCGACGTTGACCGCGCTGCGGTGCACCGCGACGAACGCCTCCGCCAGCTCGCCGATCTCGTCGAGCGAACGGACCACCGCCGGCGGGACCTCGATGGCCGGGACACCCCCGGTCACGGTACGCAGCCGGTCCAGGGCGTCCGGCAGCTCCAGCTGGGCGATCCGCAGCGCCTGGCCGCGCAGCAGCCGCATCGACCGGGCCATGGACCGGCCGACGAGGACGGAGATGAGCAGGGCGACCAGCAGCACCGCGAGGATGCTGCCGACGACCAGCAGCGTGGTCCGCAGCTGCGTCGCGCTCACCCCGTCGGCCTGCCGTACGGCGTCGTCGAGCACCGACGCCTCGATGCGGCGGAGCAGCTCCTGACGCTGCTCGCCGGCCGCCCACCACTGCGGCGCCGGCAGCACGCTCGGCGCGGCGGCCCCGGTCACCAGGCTCTGCTCCTCCAACCGGGTGGCCGTCAGGAACCCCGGATCCGTCGAGGTCTCGTCGTAGCGGCGGACCTGCTCGGCGGTGGCGGCGACCCGGAACGCGCCCAGGGCGGTCAGCTGCTGGGCGCGCAGGTCGGTCAGGACCACCTGGTCCTCCACGCCGTACCGGCCGGCGCGGGCGGCCTCGTAGAGCTGGGCCCGGACCCGTGAGGAGAGCTCCTTGACCCGGGCGAGCTGCACGTAGCGCAGCACCGCGTCGCTGAGTGCGGGCCGGTCCTCGCCCGGCGAGGGCTCGGCGAGCAGGCGCAGCAGCGCGTCGACGGCCCGGTGGTAGTTGCTCAGGATGGTGTCGCTGCCCAGCACCGCCGGGGGGATCGCGGCCCGGATGTAGACGACCTGGTCGTAGGCCTCCAGCACCTCCGAGTAGGCGACCCGCCAGGAGGCGTCCGCGTCGGCCAGCGGCCCGGCGGCCCGGCGCAGGTCGCGCAGCGCCTGGTCGGTGGCGGCCTGCAACGGCCTCAGCACCACGATCGCCGAGTCCCGGTCGGCGCCCGCGCCGCCTCGGCGCAACTCGCCCAGCTCACCGGCGGCCCGGTCGCGTTCCTGCTGGAGCTGGTGCACCAGCGTGACGATCTCCCGGCCGATGCCGACCTGCTGGGCGAAGTCACCCAACGCGGTCGTCCGCCCGACGAGGGTGTGGGTCTGCACGCCGGCCAGCACCAGGAACGCGACCGACGGGATGACCAGCACGGTGACGAGCTTGGTGCGCATCCGCCAGTCCCGCAGCCGGAACGGGGAGCGGCGACGGTGCGGCACGACCCGGACGTCGAACCGGCGCCGGCGGTGCTGCGACACCCCGTCGTCGGACGGTTCCGGACCTGCCCCCACACCTACCCCCTCCCTGTCCCGCGTCCGCCGCGAGCCGGGGAGCGGAGTCCATCCAACCAGGCCCGCTAGCCGTGTCAACGGGGCGGGCTGAGGTGCTACTCAGGAGGGTGAGCCGGTCTCGTCCGTCCGGACGATGGCGGCGAGCCGGGAGGCGTCACCGATGCGCCCAAGGGCCACCAGCGCCGCGCCGCTCGCCCCGACCTCCGGGTTGCGCCCGTACCACACCGGCCGGGGCGCGAGCGCCGCCGCGAACGACGTACGCCACCAGTCGGAGGCCGCCACCGCTCCCCCGCCGAGCACCACCTCGACCGACTCGTCCACCGTGGACTCCAGCACGACGAGGTCGCCGGCGACCAGGTCGCACAGGCCCCGCATCAGCCCCGCCAGGATCTCCACCGAGGTGGTGCCGAAGCTCAGGCCCCCCAGCGCGCCCGAGCCGGCCGGGGACATCCCGGGCGGCCGGTCCCCGCCGAAGCGGACGTTCACCGGCAGGGTCCTGTCGTGCGGCACCCGGGCCAGGGCGGCCTCCAGCTCGCTACCCCCGGGCAACCGCAGCTCCCGGTCGGCCCAGGCGAAGAGGTTGCCGCCGGAGGAGTACGCGGCGCCGGTCACCACGTGGTCGTGGTCGACCCGGTAGCGCCAGAGCTCCTCGGGCAGCGGTGGCATGGCCTGCCCCGCCGGGACGCGCTGCACCAGCCGCACCGCCGCCGACGTGCCGACCGTCACCGCGACCCGGCTCGGCTCGACGCAGCCCGAGCCGACGTTCGACGCCGCGCCGTCGCCCACCGGGCCGGCCCAGGGCGCGTCGGTGAGCTGCGGCCAGCGCCGCGCGTACGCCGGCCGCAGCCGGCCCCGCCATCCGTTCGGCGCCAGCTCGGGCAGCTCGTCGGCGTGGCTGCCGGCCAGCGCGCACGCCTCGGCGTCCCAGTCCAGCGTCCGCAGGTCCAGCAGGCCCGTGCCGGAGGCCTGGGAGATCGACATGGGCGCCGAGTCGAGCAGCTCGCCCAGCACGTACTCGGCCAGGCCGGCGAACCGGGCGACCCGCCCGCCGGTGTGTTCCCGCAGCCAGGGCAACCGGACCGACCAGTAGCAGCGGTGCCACCACGTGCCGGTGCGCCGGTGGAAGTCGGCCGGGTCGGCCGGGCCGGCCGGGCCGGCGGGCGCCTCGGGACGGGTGTCCAGCCAGGTCAGCACCGGTCCGAGGGGCGCGCCGTCGGCGCCGAGCGGGACCACCGAGTGCCACTGCCCGGACGTCGCCACCAGCGACACGTCGCGCAGGTGGCCACCGGCGGCCAGCTCGTCCAGGCACGCCACCAGGCAGGCCAGGTAGCCGGGGCCGTCCAGCGTGCCGGTGCCGTCGTCGTGCACGGCGAGGCTCACCTTGCGCCGGGCCAGCGCGCCGGGCAGCGGGCGGGCGTCCGTGTCCAGCACGAGTCCGCGTACCGAGGAGGTGCCCAGGTCGAGCGCGAGAATGTTCATCGCGGGTCAAGTTACCCGGTGCGGTGCGCCCCGGCGTCCCAGCGCCTGGGCTGTACGCCCGATCGGCTTTCCGGTGCCCGCGCGGGGCCGTAGGGTGATCGCATGCCCGCGCACCTGTCCTGCTGGTGGCCCGCCGATCCGGCGGCCATCCCCCGCGCGTAGCTTCCCACGCGGCCGCCCGACGAGGCGGCCGCCGGTCTCTCCCCGGCCCTCCCGGTCGCCCCGCCGGGCGCCGCCCGGCCCGAGGAGACCCGATGACCCACCTGACCGAGTTGCTCGCCGCCGTCGCCGGCGGCGGCGACCCCGGCCCGTTCGCGCTCGTCCGCCGCGAGGGCGCCGCGCACCTGGAGCTGTTCACCGGCACGGTACGCACGGCGGGCCGGCTCGCCGACCTCCCCCTGCCCGGCGGGGCGCCCGGCCCCCGGACGCTGGCGCTGGTGCCCTACCGGCAGATCACCGAGCGGGGCTTCGCCTGCGTCGACGACGGCGTCCCGCTGGAGTTCCTCGAGATCGACCGGCACGAACGGGTCGTCCTGGCCGAGGCGCTCGCCGCCCTGCCCGACGTGCCCGTGCGCACGGCCGACGCCGCCTTCGACGTCACCGACGACGAGTACGCCGCCACCGTCGGCCGGGTGCTCGCCGAGGAGATCGGGCGCGGCGAGGGCGCCAACTTCGTCATCCACCGCTGCCTGCGCGCCACCGTGCAGGGTCCGCCGCTGGTCGCCGCGCTCGCCGCGTTGCGCCGGCTGCTGCGGAGCGAGCGCGGCGCGTACTGGACCTTCCTCGTGCACACCGGCACCCGGATCCTGGTCGGGGCCAGCCCGGAGCGGCACGTCAGCGTCGACGACGGCCTGGTCATGATGAACCCGATCAGCGGCACCTTCCGGCACACCGGCGCGGGCGCCGACCGGGCCGCGCTGCTGCGCTTCCTCGCCGACCCCAAGGAGGTCGAGGAGCTGTACATGGTGCTCGACGAGGAGCTCAAGATGATGGCCACGGTCGCCGAGCACGGCGGCCAGGTGGTCGGGCCCCACCTCAAGGAGATGTCCCACCTGGCCCACACGGAGTACCTGCTCGCCGGCCGGGGCACGAAGGACGTGCGGGAGGTGCTGCGGGAGACGATGTTCGCGCCCACGGTCACCGGCAGCCCGATGGAGAACGCCTGCCGGGTCATCGCCCGGCACGAGGGCACCGGGCGGCGCTACTACGCCGGGGTGCTGGCGCTGCTCGGCCACGACGACGCCGGCCGGCAGATCCTGGACGCGCCGATCCTGATCCGTACCGCCGAGATCTCCCCCGCCGGCGAGCTGCGGGTGCCGGTCGGGGCCACCCTGGTGCGGCACTCGACCGCCGAGGGCGAGGTGGCCGAGACGCACGCCAAGGCGGCCGGCGTGCTGGCCGCGCTCGGCCTCGGCCCGCAGGCGCCCGTCGGTGGCCCGGAACCCGCCGTACGCCTCGCCGACGACCCGCAGGTGCGGGCCGCGCTGGCCGCACGCAACGCGCCGCTGGCCCGGTTCTGGCTCGACCAGCGGTCGCCGGGCGCCGGTGGCCTGCCCGGGCTGGCCGGCCGGCGGGCGCTGATCGTCGACGGCGAGGACACCTTCACCGGCATGCTGGCCCACCAGCTGCGCGCGCTCGGCCTGGCCGTGACAGTGCGGCCGTGGCACGCCGCCGGTCCGGTGGACGGCCACGACCTGGTGGTGGTCGGCCCCGGTCCGGGCGACCCGGGCAGCACCGCCGAGCCGAAGATGCGCACGATGCGGGGGCTGCTCTCCGGGTTGCTCGCCGAGGGCCGGCCGACCCTGGCCGTCTGCCTGGGCCACCAACTGCTCGCCGGCCTGCTCGGGCTGGCGCCGCACCGCCGGGACGCGCCCTACCAGGGGCTCCAGCGGGAGGTGGACATCTTCGGCACGCGCCGCCGGGTCGGCTTCTACGCCACCTTCACGGCGCGCGCCGACGCCGACCGGCTGGACACCCCGTACGGCCCGGTGGAGCTGGCCCGGGACGCGGCGGACGGCGCGGTGCACGCCCTGCGCGGGCGCGGGTTCGCGGGGGTGCAGTTCCATCCGGAGTCGGTGCTCAGCCCCGACGGCGTGGCCGTCCTCGCCGATCTGGTGGGCGCGCTGCTGCCGGCGCCGACGGGACATCCGTCGACGGCGCACGGCGGGTTGTCGGGAGCGGCCGAGCGTGCATAGCCGCCCCGATCGGGGGTAGGGGTGCTGCGACCGGCGGCCCGGACGGGTCGAGAGCCCCCGCCCGGGCCGCCGGTCGCGCCGGTACAGCCGACCCGCTGGCAGCGCCGGTCCAGCCGGTGAACCGGCGACGCCGGGTCAGCCGGCCAGGCCCGCCTTCAGCGCCGCACCGATCCGCACCGCGCGCTTGGCGGTCAACGCGGTGGCGCCGAGCGCGATGTCGTCCGGCGCCGTCTCGCCGTTGTTGCTGGTGTGCGAGGCGCCGTAGGGGTTGCCGGCGACGAACTGGCTCGGGTCGGTGTAGCCGGGGGTCACCACGACTCCGCCCCAGTGGTAGAAGACGTTGAACATCGACAGCAGGGTGGCCTCCTGCCCGCCGTGCGAGGTGGCCGTCGAGCAGAACGCGGAATAGACCTTGTCCGCCAGGGCGCCCTGCGACCACAGCGGCCCTGTGGTGTCCATGAACTGCTTGAGCTGGGCGGCCATCACGCCGTACCGGGTCGGGGTCCCGAAGATCACCACGTCGGCCCACGACAGGTCGTCCAGCTGTGCCTCGGGGACGTCCTGGGTCTCCATCTGGTGCGCGTGCCAGCCCGAGTTGGAACGGATCGCCTCGTCCGGCGCCAGCTCGCGCACCTTGCGCAGCCGCACCTCGGCGCCCGCCTCACCGGCGCCTTCGCACGCCGCCTGCGCCATCTGGTACGTGATGCCGGTGGCGCTGTAGTAGATCACCGCGACCTTGGTCTGGGCAGCCATCGGGTGTTCCCTCCTCATGTCGGGTCAGCTCCCGCGACTACCCGATGTTTGCGCCGTCAAACGGTCACCCGGGGTCGCGCGCCCGGCCCGGGGCTTCGTGGACCTGCCCGTCATGCACCGCCCACTGTGACGGCCCCGCTGCCGTCGGTAGCTCAAGATGTCCGCAAGTTTCGATCCGTTCCGGTGCCGGTCCGACCGCCGGCCGGGAATGCTGGTGCCACGGCGCCGGCGGACCGGCAACCGCCCGGCACCGGCCACCCTGAACGGGGGATCGCGCTGCGCCGGCAGCGTCGCCGGCGAAGCGCGATCAGGGGAGCCGACGCGCCCCGGCCTGCCGCGGCAGGGGCCGCCGGGTCAGGTGTCGAGGCGGTCGCGCAGGTCGTCGACCTCCTGTTGGATCCGGTTCACGGCGTCCTCGTTGTTGAGGACGGTGGTGATCCCGGCGGCGAAGGCCAGCCCGATCAGCACCGCCAGGGCGCTGAGCACCAGGCCGCCGATCGCCACGCCCCGGCCGGTCACCCCGGGCCGACCGGCCATCCTGAGCCCGACGATGCCCAGGATCACGCCGATGATGCCGAGCAGCAGGCCGATCCAGGACAGGATCACGGTCAGCACGCTGATCAGCGCGGCCACCCCGAAGACCAGTGCGAAGGCGGCGGCGGCGCTGGTCTTGGCGGCCGGGCCGCCTCGGCCGGCGCGGGTCGGTGTGCCGGCGCCCCGGGCCGGCTCGCTGGACGCGGTCATGTCGCTCCCTCCGGGCGCGCGGACGGCGCGCCTGCTGGCCGGCCGCTTTCCCGCCGCGACGGCGGTCATGCGTCGGATGTCGGAGGTCGGCCCTAGTCTGGTGCCCCACCCGAGCGGAGGAGCCCCCATGCCAGCGGAGCTGACCGGGCGCGAGGCGCTCGCGCTGCGGATGACCGGCCTGCTGCTCCGCCCGCATCCCACGGCGGCGGTGGGCGGGGTCGAGGGCGTGGTGGGGTGGTTCGGGGCCATGCAGGCGCAGGACCTGGCCAGCGGCATGTGGTCGCTCGGGGTGCGGCTGCCCGCGCTCGGCCACGCCGACGTGCACGCCGCGCTGGAACGCCGGGAGGCGCTGCGCACCTGGCCGATGCGGGGCACCGTGCACCTCGTGCCGCCCCGCGACGCCCGCTGGATGCTGGAGCTCACCGGCGTACGCTCGCTGGCCGGCGCCGCCACCCGCCGCGCGCAGCTCGGGCTCACCGAGACCGACGCGGACCGCGCGCTCGACGTGCTCGGCGCCGCGCTGGCCGGCGGCGGCCGGCTCACCCGGGCGCTGTGCCTGGCCACGCTGGAGGCGGCCGGCATCGACACCGGCGACCAGCGCGGCTACCACCTGCTCTGGTACGCCAGCGTCCGCGGCGTCACCTGCCTCGCGCCCAACGTCGGCACCGAGCAGACCTTCGCCCTGCTCGCCGAGTGGGCGCCCGAGGCTCGCCGGCCCGAGCGGGACGAGGCCCTGGCGATGCTCGCCCACCGCTACGTCCGGGGGCACGGGCCCGTCACCGCCCGGGAGTTCGCCGGCTGGACGGGGCTGACGCTCACCGACGCGCGCCGGGGCTTCGCGGCGGCCGGCGACGCCCTGACCGTGGTGCGGGTCGACGGGCAGGAGGCGCTCGTCGACGCGGCCCTGCTCGACGCGCCCCGCGAGCCGGTCGACGACCTGCTGGTGCTGCCCGGCTTCGACGAGTACCTGCTGGGCTTCAAGGACCGTTCGCTGATGCTGGACCCCGCCCACGCCGAGGCGATCGTGCCGGGGCGCAACGGCGTTTTCCAGGCCACGGTCGTCCGGGACGGGCGGGTCGTGGGCACGTGGAAGCGCGCAGTTGGCAGAAACCGGGTGACGGTCACGGTGTTCCCGCTGGTGCCCTTCGAGGAGCGGACCCGGGCCCGGGTGGCGGTCGCGCTGGGCCGTTACGCCGACTTCCTGGGCCTGCCGCTACGGATCGTCTGGCCCGACTGACCGCCAGGCCGAAGGCGCGACCCGTCCCACGGATCCCATCGGCCCCACTGGCCCCGGCGGACCGCCTCGCCCGCCGCGCCCGCCCGAAGGCCGGTGCTGCTCCTATCCGGCCGGCCGTCGACGAATCCGTGCCGGCCGGCCGGGTATCCGGCCCATGACACGAGAGGGAGGTCGACGACCGATGAAGCTGAGTGCACAGCAGGCCAACTCGCTGTACGGACAGGACGTCAAGGACCGCTCGGGTTCGAAGATCGGAAGCGTGGGCCAGATCTGGGCCGACGCCGCCGGCGAGCCCACGTGGGTCAGCGTGCAGACGGGCCTGATGGGCCGCAAGGAGTCGATGGCCCCGCTGGACAAGGCCCGGATCACCGACGGCGGACTCACCGTCGACTACGACAAGTCGACCGTGAAGGACGCCCCGGCCGTGGACGCCGGCACCGAACAGCCGCTGGACACGACGCAGATCCAGCAGCTCTACGGCCACTACCGCCTGACGCCGCAGGCGCCGCAAGCCCCCGACCGGGGACGGAAGCCCGCCGCCGGCGAGGACATGATCCGGTCCGAGGAGCGGATGCGGGTCGGCACGGAGAGCCAGCCCGCCGGCACGGCACGGCTGCGCAAGTACGTGGTCACCGAGGACGTGCACACCACCGTGCCGGTCGAGCACGACGAGGTGCACGTGGAGCGGGAGCCCATCGCCGCCCGCGACGCACGCGGCATGCGCGCCGACATCGGCGAGGCCGAGCAGGAGATGACCCTGCGGGCCGAGCGGCCGGTGGTCGGCAAGGAGACGGTGCCCGTCGAGCGGGTCCACCTGGCCAAGGACGAGGTCGTCGAGGAGCAGCCCATCGACGACCGGATCCGCCGGGAGCGGGTGGACGCGGACATCCCGGAACGCAGCCGGCGACGTCGCTGACCGCTGACACGGCGACGGGCGGGTGGGTCGGTTCGACCCACCCGCCCGTCTCGGCGTACGTCAGTCGGCGAGCGCGCCCGCCGCCCGTCCCTCGTGCAGGGTCAGGTTGCGCCCGTCGGACGGGTCGAACAGGTGGATCTTCTCCAGGTTGAACCAGACGCGCCGGGTCTGTCCCTCCTCGACCGGGGACTCGGCGGAGAGCCGCGTCACCAGGCTGGCCCCACCGCCACTGAAGTCGGCGCCCGCGTCGGCCGCCAGCTCCTCCAGTTCGGCGGCGCTGGCCCGCTCCCCCTCGACGCTGAAGTAGACGTACTTGTCGGAGCCCATGGACTCGACGATGTCGACCGGCGCCTCGAACTCCGCGCCCCGGCGGCGGGTGTCGTCGTCGATCAGCGCGGCGTCCTCGAAGTGCTCCGGCCGGATGCCGAGGATCAGCTCGCGCGGGGCGTCCGCCCCCTCCAGCTCGCGCCGGATCCGCTCGCCGATCGGCACGTCGCCCAGCGCCGTACGCAGCTTGCCGTCCTCGATCGCGGCGTGCAGGAAGTTCATCGACGGCGAGCCGATGAAGCCGGCGACGAAGAGGTTGCGCGGGTGGTCGTACAGCTCCTGCGGCGGGCCGACCTGCTGCACGGCGCCGCCCCGCATGATCACCACGCGGTCGCCGAGGGTCATCGCCTCGGTCTGGTCGTGGGTGACGTAGACGGTGGTGGTGCCCAGCTTCTTCTGCAGGCGCGACACGACGGTGCGCATCTGCACCCGCAGCTTGGCGTCCAGGTTGGACAGTGGCTCGTCCATCAGGAACGCCTTGGGCTGCCGGACGATCGCGCGGCCCATCGCGACCCGCTGGCGCTGACCGCCGGAGAGGTTGGCCGGCTTGCGGTCCAGCAGCGCGGACAGCTCCAGGACCTTCGCCGCCTCCTCGACCTTCCGGTTGATCGTCTCCTTGTCCAGCTTCGCCAACCGCAGCGGGAACGCCATGTTCTCCCGCACGGTCATGTTCGGGTAGAGGGCGTAGGACTGGAACACCATCGCGATGTCCCGGTCCCGGGGCGCCTTGTCGTTGACCCGCTGGCCGCCGATGCGCAGCTCGCCGGAGCTGATGTCCTCCAGGCCCGCGATCATGTTGAGGGTGGTGGACTTCCCGCAGCCGGACGGGCCGACCAGGATGACGAACTCGCCGTCGGCGATCTCCAGGTCGACGTCGGCCACCGCGACGGTCCCGTCCGGGAACTTCTTGCTCACCTTGTCGAGCACGATGTCAGCCATGAGTACCACCTATCCCTTGACTGCGCCGGAGGTCAGGCCGGAGACGATGCGGCGCTGGAAGAAGAGGACGAACAGGATGATCGGAACGGTGATCACCACGGCGGCGGCGCAGATCGCCCCGGTGGGGTCCTCGAACTGCGACTCGCCGGTGAAGAACGACAGCGCCACCGGCACCGTGCGCGCCCGCTCGGTGGAGGTCAGCGTGATGGCGAAGAGGAAGTCGTTCCAGCAGAAGATGAAGACCAGGATCGCCGTGGTGAACAGTCCCGGCGCGGCGAGCGGGGCGATGACCCGCCGGAACGCCTGGGCCTGCGTCGCGCCGTCCATCTTCGCCGCCTTCTCCAGGTCCCACGGGATCTGCTTGAAGAACGCCGACAGCGTGTAGATCGCCAGCGGCAGCGCGAAGGTGATGTACGGCAGGATCAGGCCCGGCCAGGTGTCGAAGAGGCCGAGCTGCCGCTCGATCTCGAACAGCGGCGACACCAGGGACACCTGCGGGAACATCGCGATCAGCAGGGAGACCCCGACCAGCAGCCGCTTGCCGGGAAAGTCCAGCCGGGAGATCGCGTACGCGGCCATGGCGCCCAGCACCACGGCGATCACGGTGGCGATCAGCGCGATGCCGATCGAGTTGACCAGGGCCCGGACGAACTGGTCGGTCTGGAAGATCGTCCGGTAGTTGTCGAGCGTCCACTCCTGCGGGATGAACTTCCCGTCGGTCAGGGTCGCCGGCGTCTTGAACGACAACGACATGATCCAGAGCACCGGCACCAGCGCGAAGACGACCACGATGGCGTCCAGCAGGCCCCAGCGCAGCTTGGCCCGGGTGGTGGTGTCAGCCATCTCAACGCCTCTCCCCGTCGTCGCTGCCGGGGGCAGCGGTACCGAACAGCTTCACGAAGACGAAGGCGATGATCGCCACGGTGAGGAAGATCAGCACCGACATCGTCGACCCGATGCCGAGGTTCAGGCCCCGGATCAGGTTGTTGTAGGCGAGCATCGACACCGATGAGGTCTCGTTGCCGCCCGCGGTCAGCACGAAGATGTTGTCGAACACCCGGAACGCGTCGAGGGTGCGGAACAGCAGCGCGACCAGGATCGCCGGCTTCATCACCGGCAGCATCACCTTGGTGAAGCGCTGCCAGGAGGTGGCGCCGTCGGTGGAGGCGGCCTTGAGCAGGTCCTCCGGCACCAGGGCGAGGCCGGCCATGAGCAGCAGCGCCATGAACGGCGTGGTCTTCCAGATCTCGGCCAGCATGATGATCGCCAGCGAGCTGGCCCGCTCGGTCAGGGGCGCGCCGTCGCTGAACAGGTTGGCCAGGTAGCCCGTGCCCGGCGTCCACGCGTACCGCCAGGAGAAGGCCGCGACGACCGTGACGATGCCGTACGGGATCAGGGCGGCGGTCCGCACGATGCCCCGGCCGACCAGCGTACGGTGCATGATCAGCGCCAGTCCCATGCCGAGCGCCAGCTCGACGGCGACGGTGACCACCGTGATCAACGCGGTGACCCCGAAGGCCGTCCACCAGAACTCGTTGGTCAGCACGGTGGCGTAGTTCTCCAGCCCGACGAACTGGCGCTCGGCGGGAAAACGCAGGTCGTAGCGCTGGAGGGACAGCCAGACCGAGTAGATGATCGGGTACGCGGTCACCAGCACCATGACCAGCGCGGCGGGTGCGCAGAGCAGCCAGCCCAGCCGGCGCTCGGCCTTCTTGTTCTCGCTCAGCGGGGCCTTGCGGCCCCGACCGGCGCGCTGGGCCGGCACCTTGGCGTCCCGGCCGGGCCGGGCGGCCGTCTCGTCGGCGGCCACGTCGGCGCCGGCCGGCGTGGCGTTGACGCTCATGCCGCCACCTCCGGGCGGTCGGCGTCGAGTCGCCGGGTGCGCTGGCTCACGGCAGGACCCCCTTCGATTCGAGGGCGTCGGCGATGGCGTCGCGCAGCTCGTCGGCGGTCTGCTCGGGCCGGATCGCCGACGGCGGCGACAGGATCGCCGACATGACGGTGGAAATGCTCTGGTACGCCGGGGTCAAAGGCCGGACCGCCGGCTCCTTGAGCTCTTCGAGGATGGTGTCCCGCATCGGGTACGCCTCAGCCATCTCCGGATCGGCGTAGACCTTCTCGATGGTCGGCGGCACGCCGTCGTTGACCGCGGAGAACTTCTGGTTCTTCTCGTTGCGGATGCAGCGGGCCGCCTCGAAGGACTCCTCGGGGTACTTCGAGTAGGCGCTGACCGCCATGTTGATCCCGCCGATGGTGACCTTGCTCGGGGTGTTCTCGTCGACGCCCGGGACACGGGCCCAGCCGACCTGCTTCGCCAGCTCCGGGTCGGCCTCCTGCAGCGCCGGGTAGACGAACGGCCAGTTGACCTGGAACGCGCCGTCGCCGGACTGGAACTCCAGCCGGACCGGGTCCTCGGTGGCGTTGCTGAACGACGGCGATGTCACGCCCGACGTGGCGAAGCGCTGGAGCTGCTCCAGCGCCCGCACGGTGCCCTCGTCCATGACGGCCTTCTTGCCGTCGTCGCTGAGGATCTTGCCGCCGGCGCTCTCGGCGAGGGTGTTGTAGAGGACGACGAGGCCCTCGTACTGGGCGCCCATGGTGAGCACCTGGTGCGGCTTGCCCTGCTGCTTCAGCTCCTGGGCGGTGGAGATCATCTGGTCCCACGTCTTCGGCGGCTGCGGCACCAGGTCCTTGCGGTACCAGAGCAGCTGGACGTTGGTGTTCTTCGGCGCGCCGTAGAGCTTGTCCTCGTAGCGCGCCGTCTCCAGCGGGCCGGCGAGGGTGCCCTGCTCGACCTCGGCCCGGTCCTGCCCGGTCCACTCCCTGATCCAGTCGGCGCTGGCGAACTCCTGGGTCCAGGTCACGTCGAGGCCGAGGACGTCCATGCCGCTGTCCTGTGCCGCCAGCCGGCGGACCATCTGCACCCGTTGGTCGTCGGCCTGCCGGGGCAGCACCCGGTAGGCGATCTTGTAGCGCCCCTGGGCCTGCGCGTTGCAGTCGTCGACGACCTTCTGCAGGTTCTGCTCCGGCGGGTAGTACAGGTTGATCGTGGGTGTGCCGCCGTCCCCGTCGGAACCGCAGGCGGCCGCCATCGGTGCCACCAGCGTCAACGCCGCGGCGGCAGCCACCGCGCGCACGCGTGGCCGCCGTCGGCGTCCGGCCTTGTCAGGGTCGCTCATCACCCCTCCCCTCGTGTCGGCCAAGGCCGGGGAGAGGCTCCGCGCCCCGGCGCACGGCGAGCCGTTCGGGCCGTCTGACCAGCGGTTGCGTCGCCCGGACGTTTCGTGGCCCCAACACTGCCCGACCTGCGAAGTTGCGAAACCTGACGCTGCTGGGACGGCGCCGGAGGCACCGGCTGTGGCGCGGATCACCGCCGTGCGGGCCGGCCCGGTCGCCCGTAGGCTCGGCCGATGGACGCCACCTTCTTCCTCGACCCGGCCTGCCCGTGGACCTGGCGCACCTCCCGCTGGCTCGTCGCGGTCGCCGACGCCCGGGGCCTGCACATCGAGTGGCGGGCATTCAGCCTGGCCATCCTCAACTCGGGCGGGGTGCCGCCGGAGTACGCCGACGCGATGACCGCCTCAAGCCGGGCGCTGCGGCTGGTGGAGGCGCTGCGCGCCGAGGGCCGCCACGACGACGTCGCCCGGTTCTACGCCGAGGTCGGCGCCCGCAGCCACGACGCGGGCAACCCGCTGTCGGCGAAGATCGTGGACGCGGCCGTCGAGGCGGCGGGCCTGCGAGAGGCTGCGCCGGCGCTCGACGACGACCGCTGGGACGAGGCGGTACGCGAGTCGCACGCCCTCGCGTACGCCTCGGCCGGCCCGGACATCGGCGCGCCTGTGCTCATGGTCCCGGGCGCCGAGCGGGGCATCCACGGCCCGATCCTGACCGAGGTCCCCGGCACCGACGACGCCCTGACGATCTGGGACTCGCTGCTACCCCTGATCCGGATGCCCGCCTTCCACGAGGTCAAGCGCGCCCGCCACTGACCTGCGGCGTCGCCTTCCCGGGGCCTGCGGCAGTCGCCTTCCGGGCCCGCGGCAATCGCTCGCCCGGGCCTGCGCGGCCGTCGCCTACCCGGGCCTGCGCGGCGTCGCCTACCCGGGCCTGCGCCGCGTCGCCTTCCCGGGCCTACGGCCGTTTGCCCTCCCGGGGCCTGCGGCGTCGCCTGCTCGGGCCTCCCCGGTCGAGGCGCCTCGCCCGCTCGGGGAGGCGTGGCTGGCTGGCCCGGTCAGGGCCCGACGCGGCGCCGGTTGGTGATCGCGCGCACCAGCAGCACCACCCAGCCGATCGCGGCGAGCGCGCCGGCCCCCGCCAGCCCGGAGAAGAGCAGCCAGGTGTCGCCGCCCTGGACGGCGAAGACGCCCCTGCGGGCGCCGGTGTCGCGGGCCGCCACGGTGGTCCCCTGGGTCAGCCGGTCCGGCCCGTCGTAGACGATGACGTCGTGACGCGGCGTCCCGCCCCCGTCCGGGACGAAGTCGCCGTACCAGACGCAGTAGCGGCTGCACTTCTCGTGCAGTGCGGTAAACGTGCCCGCCGTGCCGCCACCGGACTTCGCCTGCCAGGCCGGGGCGACGTCGGGTACACCGAGGGCCAGCCCGAGAAGGGCGAGGAAGGGAAGCCCGGCCCAGAGCAGGACCTTCCTCCCCCAACCAGCCGCTCCATCCGCCACGACCACACCGTAACAAGATCCCCCCACCCCTCCCCTGCCTCGTTGATCATGACGTTGGCGTGGCGATTCGTCCGTTTCGTCGCGACCAACCTCATGATCGGCGTCGGGCGCCCCGGGCCGGTCGGTCCGCCCCGATCGGTGGGTTCTCGCGGGATCCTCCGCCGCCGCCGGCTGCGTTGGGCAGGATCGTTGCCAACGAGGAGGTGCCGTCGTGCAGGACACGCGCGCTCTCGCCCTGACGTTCGAGGTGAGTGGCCTGCCACCGGTCAGGACCGAGGCGCTGTCCGTCTTCGCCGCCGGGCACCGGCAGGCGACGAGGGTCCGCGCCCTGCTCGAGGCGGCCTGCGAAGCGGCCCAGCGCACCGGCTGGACGCCGCTGTCGGGGCCGATCGAGGTGGACCTCGTGCTGCGCTGCCCGCCCGGGCACCGCACCTCCGACGCCAGCGCCCTGCTGGGCGGGGTGTGTGGGGTGCTCCAGGACAAGAAGCGGGTGGCCAGCATCGGCCTGGCCCACCTCGGCGTCCTGGTGGACGTCGCCCTCTACGACGACGACCGGCAGATCCGCCGGCTGTCGTACGCGCAGGAGCCGGCCGAGAACTTCTCGTACCGGGTGCGGGTGGCCGCCGTACCGCACGTGGTTTGACCGATGGCCGCGGTGGGGTACCGCGGACGCCGACGAAGGGAGCGCCGATGTCGGAGCCACATGTCACGCTGGACCCTCGCGGGCTCGATCCCGTGCAGCAGAAGCTGCAGGGCCCGCTGGAGGACCAGCTGACCTCGGCGTTGCAGGCCGCCACGGAACGGATCAGCGCCAGCTACGCCGGTGAGCCGGTGGAGCAGGTCTGCCAGCGGCTGCTCGACGAGACGCGCTCAGGGCTGCACCCGGACATCGCCGCCGGATTCAATCCCGACATGGACGAGTTCTGCCGGGTGGCGGTGGCGATCGTGCGCGGCGAGGTCTCCTGAGACGTACTCCCGCCGCTCCCGCCGCTCCCGCCCGCCCCGGGTCCGGTGGCGGGCGGTCCCACGCTGCAGGGCGCCCGACGGGCCGGACGGCCGGCACCGGGTGGTACCGGTCGGTCATGCTCGAAGACATGATCCGATTTGTGCTCAACGTGCTGTGGCTCGTCTTCGGCGGCGGCATCGTCCTCGCCGCCGGCTACGGCATCGCCGCGCTGATCTGCTTCGTCCTGGTGGTCACGATCCCGTTCGGCGTCGCGTCGCTCCGGCTCGCGGTCTACTCGCTGTGGCCGTTCGGGCGCACCGTCGTGCCCAAGCCCGGCGCCGGGATCGCCTCCGGGCTGGCCAACGTCCTCTGGGTGGTGCTCGCGGGCTGGTGGCTGGCCCTGTCCCACGTCCTGGCCGGTGTCGCGCTGTGCCTCACGGTCATCGGCATTCCGTTCGGAATCGCCAACTTCAAGCTCGTTCCCGCCGCGATCTGGCCCCTCGGACGCGAGGTCGTCGACGCCCCGTGACGTGCCCGGCAACGCTCGTTACCGGCCGGGCCGCCACGTCCCGGGCCGAGCCGGCGGGAGTAGCCCGTGCCCTGCCGCCCTCCG
Organism: Micromonospora sp. AMSO12t; assembly: GCF_008806585.1. Lineage (NCBI taxonomy): Bacteria > Bacillati > Actinomycetota > Actinomycetes > Micromonosporales > Micromonosporaceae > Micromonospora > Micromonospora sp. AMSO12t. Next base: position 1,424 of record NZ_WAAS01000107.1, on the reverse strand, counting down.
CAGGGCTCGGCCGCAGCGGCCCGCGACGGTGATCCGCCGGCGCAGTCAGGCGACCAGTGGGCCCACCCGCCGGCCCGCCGACGCACCGGTCACCGAATCGAATGGTGATGCCCACGGTGGCGCTCTGCGACGGGGGGATTTTCCGTCGTCGGGCGGCGCTCTGCGACGGCGGGTCTTCCGCCGTCAGGCGACGCGACGGAGAGGCGATCCGCCGAGGGTGTCAGGACCGGGGCCGCAACTCCCCGGTCCTGCCCCCAGCCGTCCGGCGTCGTAACGGACGCACCGCGTGAGCACGTGGGCGTGGCACGCCGCCCACGCCGGGCTCGACGCGGCGAGCCTGCCGCCTGCACTCAGCTCCGTGTGCCCGGCAACCGGACTTCGGCACGCTCCCGGCCCACCCCGAAGGGCCGTGAGCGCCGAATCAGGCTAGGCGTGCCGCCGGGGCCCGGACAAGGACGAGCCGGGGCCGAGGCGGCGTGATTGATGTCAAGGCGGAAAAGCGGCATGTCGACGTAACACGCCCCTCGGGGCCAACGCTGTTTCCCGTCGAGGCGACCATTGTGTCCGGTGCGCCGCCGCCGCTTCCCGGCAGCCCGGCTGTGGCTCCCCGGCGGCCCGGCTGCGGCTCAGAAGTGGCGCAGCAGATCGGGGAACGCGGACAGCCGCAGCACGCCCGGGTCGGCCGGGTCCAGCTCGTCGTGCTCCAGCACCCAGGTGTTGTCGTTCGGGATGAACACGGCGTTCAGCCCGGCGGCGCGGGCGGGCAGGATGTCGGACTTCGGGGAGTTGCCGATCATCCACGTGACAGCGGGGTCGACGCCGTGTTCCCGGACCAGCCACCGGTAGGTGTCGACGTCCTTCTCCGGCACGATGTGCGCGGCCCGGAAGTGGTGCAACAGACCGCAGGCGTCGAGCTTGCGCTGCTGCTCCTCGCGTTCGCCCTTGGTCAGCAGCAGCAGGTGGTGCCGGACGGCCAGGACGTCCAGCGCCTCGGCCACCCCGGGCATCAACTCCACCTGGTGCGCGACCAGGGCCGCCGCCAGCCCCTCGATCTCGCGCCGCTCCGCCTCGGTCGCGGGCCGCTGCCGCAGTCGCTCCAGGCACTCCCCCAGGCTGCGCAGGAACACCTTGCTGCCGTAGCCGTGCGCCACCGCGTTGGCCCGCTCGATGTCGTCCAGGATGGCCCGGGTCTCGGCCCGGTCGAGGGTCGGATGGTCCAGCCACTCCAGGAAGTCGTCGATCACCCGTTCGAACAGGACGTTGTTCTCCCAGAGCGTGTCGTCGGCGTCGAAGACGAGCACCTGCCCGTCGCGGCGGCGAATCGCGTCCCCCATGCCTCCCCGTCCCCTCCCCGCGATGCGATGCGACTCCGGGCCGTGCTGGAGGCGCACCCAGCTGATCTTGGACAGTTACCGTGCGGTGCG
>NZ_WAAS01000106.1:0-20682 GCF_008806585.1 Micromonospora sp. AMSO12t | reverse complement strand
CGTGCGGCACCGCCTGTGGTCAGCCGGTGAGCAGCAGGCGCAGGCCGGCGAGCGTGGCCAGGTGCGGATCGGCGGGCATCGTGACGACCCGGCCGGTCAGCGCGGCCAGCCGGGCCCCGAGTTCGGGGTGTACCGCCCCGCCGCCGGTGATCAGCAGCCGGCGTCGCCCCGGGAACGCCGGCCGGGCGCCCACGCGTCGGACCGCGTCGGCGATCAGCGACACCCGGTCGAGAGGATCGGGCGCGTCGACGCGCTCGACCGCCTCGACCCCGCGATCGGCGATGTGCGCGATCTCGGTCCGGCCGTGTCCGATGTCGACGGCGACCACGTCGTCGCGGTCGAGGTCGGCCCGGCAGGCCAGGGCGGCGGCCAGCGGCTCCTCCACCGTGGCAACCCGCCCGCCGAACGCGTGGCGGACCGCCGCCACCAGGAGGTCCTTCTGCCGCAGGGTGGCGGTGGCCGGCACGCCGACCACGACCGGGGAGACGTCGTCACCCGGCCGTCCGCTCGCCGCGGCCAGCACCCGCAACAGGTGTACGCAGCCGAAGAAGTCGGCCACCACGCCGTGGCGTACCGGCCACAGCAGCTTCGCGTCACCGGTGTCCCGCAGGGCGATGGCGGCACGTCCGACGGCCTGGGCGCCGGACGACGTGCACGCGACGACGGCGGGCTCGGTGACCACCGTGCCGGAGACCGGCGTCCACAGTCGCACCGTGGAGGTGCCCAGGTCGAGGGCGACGGGATGCCGCAGACCGAGGCGGGCGTATGCGCCGGGGGCCAGCATGCTCACCGCCCCCGTCGTGGGGCGGGCGTGACCCGGGGTCCGTCGCCGACGGACCGGGGCAGGGTGGATCGATCGTGATGCGGGGTCGGCATGGTGCTCCAAGCCACGGGCCCGCGTCACGGGACGCGGGGAGGCGGACGGGCTTCAGACGGCGAACGTCAGCCCGGGCGGAGCGCGGTCGGCCGACCAGGCGGGCACGCAGCCGGGAATGGCCCGCCGCGCGCTCCGGAAGACGATGCACAGCCCGACGGACCGGGCCGCGGAGAGCACCATGAGCAGCACGGTCAGCATCAGCAGCGCCGGCAGCGAGACCCGCTTGCCGGCGCGGCGGAGGCCGTGCCGATCCTGCATGTCCCCACCATAGCCGGGCGTCGTGCGGACCGGGTGGCCGCCTGCGCGCGGTGGTCGGCGCCGCCCACGGGCTCGGCAACCTCGTCCCGCCGCTGATGACGGGCTGGGCGTACGGCGTGCGGGGCCGTACGCGATCGGTCTGATGCGGTTCGCTGACGTCGCGCCGGCCGCGGCGGGTGCACGCCGGTGCAGATGGGCGGCCTGGCCAGGCGCGACCTCTGACGCGTTACGGAGGCGTACCGGAAAATCCGACCGGCGGACACTCACCCCGGCAGCATGGAGATCAACAGCAGCACCCGCCTCCCTTCCCGGCCGATCGCTGACCTGCCGTGTGCCACCAATCGACCGACGCGACAGGCTCGGAGACTACCGAAACTTTTCCGGAAATTCTTGCTCGGCCGCGCGCCGCGCTGCCATACTCCACATCCATCAGGGTCGATGACGGCGGGTCCGCGGCCCGTGCGCCGCAGCCCGCCGGGCGGCCCTGATCCGGCACACCCCCACCACACCGGTCCGTCCCCCCGACGGTGCGGACCGGCCCCGGAAGGAGCAGGAATGACCGAGAGGCACCCCCGGGACACCCGGTCGAGATCGCGTTCGCGGGCGCGCGCGGCCATCGTCGTCGCCGCCGTGGGACTGCTCGCGGCGACCGGCGCCACGGTCCTGCCCGGCGCGGCGAGCGCCGGGACCACGCTGGGCGCGTCGGCGGCGGAGCGCGGTCGCTACTTCGGCGCCGCCGTCGCCGCCAACAAGCTCAGCGACAACACCTACGTCACGATCCTGAACCGCGAGTTCAACTCGGTGACGCCCGAGAACGAGATGAAGATCGACGCCACCGAGCCGCAGCAGGGGCAGTTCACCTTCGGCAACGCGGACCGGATCGTCAGCCACGCCCGCAGCCGGGGCATGAGCGTGCGGGGCCACACCCTGGCCTGGCACTCGCAGCAACCCGGCTGGATGCAGAACATGAGCGGCAGCGCGCTGCGCCAGGCGATGCTCAACCACGTCACCCAGGTGGCCACCCACTTCCGGGGTCAGGTCGTGGCCTGGGACGTGGTCAACGAGGCGTTCGCCGACGGCAGCAGCGGGGCCCGGCGCGACTCGAACCTCCAGCGCACCGGCAACGACTGGATCGAGGCGGCGTTCCGGGCCGCCCGGGCCGCCGACCCCGGCGCCAAGCTCTGCTACAACGACTACAACACCGACGACTGGAGCCACGCGAAGACCCAGGCCGTCTACGCGATGGTCCGCGACTTCAAGCAGCGCGGCGTGCCGATCGACTGCGTGGGCCTCCAGTCGCACTTCAACAGCGGCTCGCCCTACCCGGGCAACTACCGCACGACCCTGTCCAGCTTCGCCGCGCTCGGCGTCGACGTGCAGATCACCGAGCTGGACATCGCCGGGGCCTCGCCCACCACGTACCGCAACGTGGTCAACGACTGCCTCGCGGTCTCCCGGTGCACCGGCATCACCGTGTGGGGCATCCGGGACAGCGACTCCTGGCGGGCCTCCGACACGCCGCTGCTGTTCGACAACAACGGCAACCGCAAGCCCGCGTACGACGCGGTCCTCGCCGCCCTCAACAACGGCACGCCCCCGCCGACCTCGCCGCCGCCGACGACCGGCCCGACCACCCCGCCGCCTGGCGGCAGCTGCACCGCCACCCTGCGCGACGGCACCCGGTGGGGCGACCGGTTCAACAGCGACGTCACGGTCAGCGGCGCCACCAACTGGACCGTCGTCGTCGCGGTGACGCCCCCGCAGAAGGTCTCCGCCACCTGGAACGGCACCCCGAGCTGGGACGGCAACGGGAACGTCATGACGATGCGCTCCAACGGCAGCGGCAACGTCTTCGGGTTCACCACGATGGCCAACGGCAACTGGACGCGCCCCCAGGTGCGCTCCTGCACCGCCTCCTGACCGTCGGGCGACCGGACGGCCCCGGGGACGGCGCCCACCGCGCCGCCCCGGGGCCGCCGGGTGGCGGCCCGGGCCGGGTCGCCGGCGGTACGCGCGACGCGACCGCACCCGCCGCCGGGGCGGTGCTGGCGCGGACCGGGCATCGCTGACTAAGGTCAGGTTTCATGGAAGCGGAGTCGATCGCCGCCGTGCGGCGGTTCAACCGGACGGTGACCCAGCGGGTGGGGGCGCTCGACGACGAGTACATGGCGCGCGCCCGCCCCCTCGCCCAGGCCCGCCTGCTGTGGGAGATCGGCCCCGGTGGCGCCGAGGTCGCGGCGCTGCGGTCCCGGCTCGGGCTGGACTCGGGGCACCTCAGCCGCCTCCTGCGCGCCCTGGAGGGCGACGGGCTCGTCACCGTCGGGCCGTCCGACCAGGTGGGCGGGGACAGACGGGTCCGGGTCGCCACGCTCACCGCCGCCGGCCGTGCCGAGTGGACCGAGCTCGACGAGCGCTCCGACGACTTCGCCCGGTCGATCCTCGCCCCACTGACCGGGCGACGCCGCGAGCGGCTCGTCGCGGCGATGGCCGAGGTGGAACGGCTGCTCGTCGCGTCGATGGTGCTGATCGCGCCCTGCCCGCCCGGCGACCCGCGGGCCCGCGCCTGCGTACGGGCCTACGCCCGGGAGGTGGCGCGGCGCTTCGACGGCGGGTTCGACCCGGCCCGGAGCAACCCGGTCCACGACGAGGAACTCGTCCCCCCGGCCGGAGTGTTCCTGCTCGCCACCCTCAACGCCGAGCCGGTCGGCTGCGGCGCGGTGAAGCTCCACCGGGACGCGCCCGCCGAGATCAAGCGGGTCTGGGTGGCGGACGCCGTACGCGGGCTCGGGCTCGGGCGGCGGATGCTGAGCGAGCTGGAACGCCACGCCGCCGAGCGGGGCTGGAGCGCCGTCCGGCTGGACACGAACCGCAACCTCACCGAGGCGATCGCGATGTACCGGGCGGCCGGCTACCGCGAGATCGAGGCGTACAACGCCGAGCCGTACGCCCACCACTGGTTCGAGAAGCGCCTGGCACGGTGACGGCGCGAGGGACAGCACGGCAGGTCGCGCCCGGCCGGCACTTGCCGGACTCTCCATATTAATAGATACTTATCGATGTTCCTGAGCCGGACGTGATCGGGCAGCCGGGCAGCCCTCGATCGGAACCCCGCCCTGTCCACCGTCTGCGGAAGAGGAACCATCCATGAGGACCAGACTCCGAGTGCTGGGCGCCGCCCTGGCCGCCGCCGCGCTGACCGCCCTGGCGGCGGTGGCGGTCGCCCCGCCGGCGTCCGCCGCGACCCTGACCGAGGTGACGAGCTTCGGCCCCAACCCGAGCAACCTGCGCATGTACCTGTACGTGCCGGACTCCGTCGCGCCCCGGCCGGGGCTGCTGGTCGCGGTGCACTACTGCACCGGCACCGGCCCTGCCATGTACGCCAACACCCAGTACGCGGCGCTCGCCGACCGGTACGGCTACATCGTCGTCTACCCGTCGGTGACCCGCAGCAGCCAGTGCTTCGACGTCTCCTCCCCGCAGGCGCTGCGCCGCGACGGCGGCAGCGACCCGGTGGGCATCAAGTCGATGGTCGACCACGTCCGGCAGCGCTACGCCGTCGACCCCGACCGGATCTTCGCCACCGGCATCTCGTCGGGCGCGATGATGACCAACGTCCTGCTCGGGCTCTACCCCGACGTGTTCAGCGCCGGGGCGGCGTTCTCCGGGGTCCCCTTCGGTTGCTTCGCCACCACCAACGGCTCCGAGTGGAACAGCGAGTGCGCCAACGGCCAGGTCACCAGGACCGCGCAGGAGTGGGGGAACCTGGTCCGCAACGCCTATCCGGGCTACACCGGACGCCGGCCCCGGATGCAGACGTGGCACGGGACGAACGACGAGGTGCTGCGCTACCCGAACTTCGGCGAGCAGGTCAAGCAGTGGACCGACGTGCACGGGCTGAGCCAGACGCCGACGTACACCGACAGCCCGCAGGCCGGCTACACCCGCACCCGCTACGGCGGCAGCGGCGACCGGGCGCCGGTCGAGGCGATCAGCATGCAGGGGGTGTCGCACAACCTGCCGGTCGACGCCGCGCAGGCGATCCGCTTCTTCGGGCTCGACACCGCCGCGCCCCCCACCACGCCGCCGCCGACCACGCCGCCGCCGACGAGCCCGCCGCCCAGCACTCCGCCGCCCAGCACTCCCCCGCCCTCGCCGGGCGCCTGCCGGGTGGGCTACACCGTCAACGCCTGGAACGCCGGCCTGACCGCCTCGGTCACCGTCACCAACACCGGCACCACGACGGTGGACGGCTGGTCGCTGGCCTTCACGCTGCCCGCCGGCCAGAGCATCACCAACGGCTGGAACGCGACGTACGCCCCGACCAGCGGCGCGGTCACCGCCCGCAACGTCTCCTACAACGCCACCATCGCGCCCGGCACGTCGGTCAGCGTCGGCTTCCAGGCCACCCACACCGGCGACACGGGACGGCCCGCCTCGTTCACCCTCAACGGCGCCACCTGCGCGATCGCCTGAACCGGCCGGGGCGGCGCCGGCCGCCGGCGCCGCCCCGGCGGCAGGCGCGGACCAGTGCCGGTCAGTCGTTGCCGGACGCTGGCGGGGCCTGGCCCCGCCCGGCGTCCCTGACGAACAGGATCCCGTCGGTGTCGGCCACGTGGGCCGGGTCGAGCGGGGCGTAGCCGAACCAGGGCGACACCCGGGCGGCGGGCGTCATGCCGGCGAGGGCGGCGGCCAGTCGGCGGGCGTCGACGAGGTGACGCTCCGCCGGCAGCGCGTACAGCAGCCCTTCGACGGTGTCCGGCGGCGGGGCGTCGACTCCCTGGTGGCGGATCGTGCCGACGGCCGTGGCGAGGAAGGCGTACTCCTCCCCCAGGTGGGCGCCGACGATCGCGCCGGCGCTCCACCACTGCACCGGCAGTCCGCCCATCCGCATGCTGCTCTTGTGCCGCTGGAGGTGGCCGTTGTGGGCGTTCACCAGTGCCGGCCCTCGTCCGGCGATGGCGAGCAGGTTGGCGGCCATCATCGAATCCCGCACGGCGAGCAACCGCGCCATGCGGCTCGGCGACGGGTCGGCCATCGCGTGGTGGTAGCGCAGCAGGCCGACGGCCGTACGCCCGTACAGGCGTGCCCGGTGCCAGTCCTCCGGTGTGGACGCCCCGATCAGGTGTGGCGTCTGCGCGTCGAGCAGGGCCACCAGGTCGTCGGCGAGCAGCCGCAGCCGGCCGGCGTCGGGCGTGCGCCCCGCGGACCGGGAGGGGTCCATCATGGCGGCGGGACTGGTCCACCGCTCGTCGGCGCCGAGCAGGTGGTCGAGCGTCTCCGCCGTGCAGGGAAGCAGGTCGGCGTCGACCCGGGCGGCGAGGTAGGCGTGGAGTGCGGTGAGGGCCTGCCGGGGGCTCGCGGCGCCGGTGATCTCCAGCGGGCCGTCGAACCCGGCGAACCGCACCTGCTCCGCCGGGGGCCGCCCGTCGTTGTACGCGCGCATCCAGCGCACCAGCTCGCGGTTGGCGGCGAAGGCGCCCCACCCGTGGCTGAACCCGCGCTCCATGACGTCGTCGAGGACGCCGGTGCCCGAGGTGACGTGATCGTCCACGACCAGCCCCATCATGCAGTCGCTCTCGATCGCGATCGTCCGGTAGTGCTCCTGCTCGACGAGTTGACGGAAGAGCTCGTTGCGCAGGTCGAGCAGTGCGTCCTCGCCGTGGGTGGGCTCGCCCAGGGCGAGCAGCCGCGGCCTGCCCGGGAGCAACCCCATGACGGCAGCGGGGTCGACGGCACGGGCGGCGTCTGCGATACCAGCAGTCATGCCCTCAACGGTATCGTTGAACCGACGGTGCAAACTTTTCCTCGATATCGGCAGGGTATGACGCCAAACCCTCAAAGCAGTGGCAGGCTCAGGCCGGTCGATCTGGCGCGCGCGCACGGCCTGTCGACGCAGGCGGTCAGGAACTACGAGGCGGCCGGCATCCTTCCGGCCGCGGACCGCACCCCGCACGGCTACCGCACCTACACGGCGCTACACGCGCAGGCACTGCGCGCGTTCCTCGCCCTCGTGCCCGGACACGGGCATGCGACGGCCACGTCGATCATGCAGGCGGTCAACCGGGGCGCGACCGAGGACGCCCTCCGGCTCGTCGACGAGAGTCACGCGCAGCTGCTCGACGACCGCCGCACCCTTCAGGCCGCCGAAGCCGCTGTCGGTGACCTCGATCCGGTGCCGCAGGGACGGAGCAACACGTTCGTCGGTCCCCTGTCGAGAAGGCTCGGCATCCGCCCGGCCACCCTGCGGAAGTGGGAACGCGCGGGCGTGCTCCAGCCGCGCCGCGACCCGCAGACGGGCTACCGGGTCTACAGCGCCGTCGACGTGCGCGACGCCCGGCTGGCCCACCAGCTCAGGCGGGGTGGCTACCTGCTGGCGCAGATCGCCCCGCTGATCGCCCAGGTCCGCTCCGCCGGGGGCGTCGCGCCGCTCGGGTCGATGCTGCGCGACTGGCGCGCCCGCCTCGCTGCCCGCAGCCGTGCCATGCTGACCGGCGCCGCCGCCCTGGACGCCTACCTCAACTGCCGACCGGTCCCGCCCGGCGACAGGCCGAGCGCCCCCGGCACCGCCTCACCGGCCACGGATCCGATCCAGCCACCGGGTGGCTCCCGCTGATCGTCACCCGAGCGGGCGTCGCCGCCACTCAGACGGGGTCACCCGCTGCCCGGTCACCTGGCCGTACGAGCAGTTGCCAGTAGTCGCCCGCTCGGTCGTGAGCCGTGAGCCATCGCCGGAGCGCTTCGAGCGACGCCCGGTGGGACGCCGAACTGACCTCGTACCACCTGTGCAGCAGCAGCTCGTGGATCCGGACAGCCTGTGCGGCGTGCTCGAGCACCAGGCCGTCCACGGCGCGGACGACGGCCACCTCCTCGGCCCGTCCCCGCAGCACCGCGGTGCAGTCGATGTCCGTGGCGACCTGGATCCCGTCGCCGGCGGCGAGGACGGAGAACTCGACGGTCCGGTCCCGCCCGCCCACCTCGACCGTTTGGGCGAAGACGAGGACGTCGTCGCCCGGGGGCACGAGCATGCCCCCGGCGGCCACCCCGGGTGGGACCACGTAGTGCACCCAGAACGTCATGCGCAGATGCTAGCCACCCTCGTGGCCCTGCCCAGACCCCTGCGGCGGTACGACTTCTGCGCGGTGCGCGGGGGCGGATTAGGCTCGTGGAGATCGACTTGAGGAGTTGGCCATGCCGAACCTGTCGTCCCCTGCCACGGTCGTCCGTCGGGCCGCCGTCGCGGCCACGCTTGCCGTCGGTGTCGCCGCGTCCATGCCTGCCTGCGCCTCGACGGCTCCCACGACCGGGGAGCCCACCGCCTCGCCGGTGACCCCCGCACCCGACGGCGGGACCGCGGGCACGCCCTCGCCCGCCGGCTCCGGCCCTGCGGGCGGCGCGCAGACGACCGGCCCCGGGGCGCCCGACGACGCGGACCCGATCATGCGGGGTGAGCGGCAGATCGTCCTGCGGCCGGTCGGGTCGTTCGAGTCGATCCTGGCGGTCGACGCCAAGGGCCGGCTGAACCTGACCGACGGCGACACGGACAAGAGCCTGTTCGTGCTGCTTCCCGCCGGCGACAACCGCTACCAGATCCGGACCGCGAAGGCACACAGCGGCGGCGAGCCCGACTGCATGGGTCTGCGCGACAACGGCAGCGCCCCGGCGACGGTCGTGGCCGCCGCCTGCGACGCCGGCCGGGCCGGCCAGCTGTTCACCATCGAGAAGACGCGGGAGAAGAGCCAGGGCCGCCCGACCTACACCATCAGCGGCGAGGGCGAGGTCCGCCTCCGCGCGACCGACAGGCAGGGCCTGGTGGCTCAACGGGTGGGCGAGGGGGCCGCCGGCGAGGGCCTGAGCTTCGACTTCGTCGACAACGGCGCCGCGCCTGCGGGCCCGGGCGACTGAGCGCCACCGGCCCCCGTCACGGCCTTCGGCCGGCACGGACACCCGAACCGGTGCTCTCGGTCCGGTTCGGCGTGCTGGTCCGGGGTATCGCCACATGCTCATAGGGGCGAGGCGAGGAGGCGGGCGCGACGGTGCCGGATCCGGTGGTGGGCGGTCGGCGGCCCGGGACGTGGGCCGGATGCGGTGCGCCTGCTGACGGCGGGACGGATGTGACGACCGAGGCCCGGGAGAAGGGAGCGCGTCATGGTGGACCGGATCGCCGACCCGTGGGGTGAACGGACCCCGTACGGGCCGGGGCAGGAGTGGCCGGTGCGGGTGGACCGCTATCTGGCCGACGGGCGTACCGAGGCGGACGTGGACCGGTGGGTGCAGTCGGCGTCGGTGCTGCACTCCAACGGCGACGCGCTGGACATCGCGGTCGCCGACGGCCGGATCGTCGGGGTACGGGGCCGGGCGGTGGACCGGATCAACCGGGGCCGGCTCGACCCCAAGGACCTGTACGGGTGGCAGGCCAACCACAGCCCCGACCGGCTGACCCGGCCGCTGGTGCGCGAGGGCGGCCGGCTGGTCGAGACGGACTGGGACACCGCGATGGGCCGAATCGTGGCCCGGTCGAAGGAACTCCTCGACGGTCCGGGCGGGTGGGGGCACTTCGGCTTCTACACCACCGGCCAGCTGTTCCTGGAGGAGTACTACACGCTGGGCGTGATCGGCAAGGCCGGGCTGGGCACGCCGCACATGGACGGCAACACCCGGCTCTGCACGGCCACCGCCGCCGCCGCTCTGAAGGCGAGCTTCGGCACCGACGGGCAGCCCGGCTCGTACACCGACGTGGATCACTGCGACGCGATCGCCCTGTGGGGCCACAACGTCGCCGAGACCCAGACGGTGCTCTGGATGCGGATGCTGGACCGGCGGCGCGGCCCCAACCCGCCGGCGATGCTGGCGGTCGACCCGCGCGCCACCCCGGTCGCCCGGGAGGCCGACCTGCACCTCGCCGTGCGCAGCGGCACGAACATGGCCCTGATGAACGGCCTGCTCCGGGAGATCATCCGGCGCGGCTGGTACGACCGCGACTACGTCGACGCGCACACCCTCGGCTTCGAGGAGCTACGCCGCATCGTCGACGGCTACCCGCCCCGGCGGGTAGCCGACATCTGCGACGTGCCGGCCGCCGACGTGGAACGCGCCGCCGAGCTGCTCGGCACCTCGCGGCGGCTGCTGTCGACGGTGCTACAGGGCTTCTACCAGTCAAACCAGGCCACCGCTGCCGCCTGCGGCGTCAACAACCTGCACCTGATCCGGGGCATGATCGGCCGCCCCGGCGCCGGGATCTACCAGATGAACGGCCAGCCCACCGCGCAGAACACCCGGGAGACCGGCGCCGACGGTGACCTGCCGGGCCTGCGCAACTGGGAGAACACCGCGCACATCGAGGAACTGGCCCGGCTCTGGAACGTCGACGTCGACGTCATCCCGCACTGGGCGCCCCCGACGCACGCCATGCAGATCTTCCGGTACGCCGAGCAGGGCTCGATCAAGCTGCTGTGGATCAGCGCCACCAACCCGGCGGTGTCCCTGCCCGACCTGTCGCGCATCCGGCGCGTCCTGGCGAAGCCGGAACTGTTCGTGGTGGTGCAGGACCTGTTCCTGACCGAGACCGCCGAGCTGGCCGACGTGGTGCTGCCCGGTGCCACCTGGGGCGAGAAGACCGGCACGTTCACCAGCGTCGACCGCACCGTGCACATCTCCGACAAGGCCGTCGACCCACCGGGCGAGGCCCGTCCCGACCTGGACATCTTCCTCGACTACGCCCGGCGGATGGACTTCCGGGACCGCGACGGGCAACCGCTGATCCGGTGGACCGGACCGGAGGAGGTGTTCGAGGCGTGGAAGGAGTGCTCGCGGGGGCGGCCGTGCGACTACACCGGCATCACCTACGCCAAGCTGCGCGGCGGCTCCGGCGTCCAGTGGCCCTGCACCGACGAGCGCCCCGACGGCACCGAGCGTCTCTACACCGACGGGCGCTTCCCCACCGACCCCGACCACTGCGAGACGTACGGCCACGACCTCGCCACCGGCGCCGAGTTCACCGAGCCGGAGTACCGCGCCAAGGAGCCGGGCGGGCGGGCGTTCCTGCACACCGTCGACTACCAGCCCTCCCCCGAGGTGCCCGACGACGAACACCCCATGCTGCTGACCACCGGCCGCACCGTCTACCAGTTCCACACCCGCACCAAGACCGGCCGGGCCCCACAGCTCGACCGGGCCGCGCCGGACGTGTGGGTGGAGCTCAACCCGGCCGACGCGGCCCGGCTCGGCATCGCCGAGGGCGACCTGGTCGGCGTCGCCTCGGCCCGTGGCGGCATCCAGGCCCGCGCCCGCCTCTGCGGCATCCGCCCCGGCGTGGTGTTCCTGCCGTTCCACTACGGCTACTTCGACCAGGACCCGCACGACCGCACACCCCGCGCCGCCAACGAGCTGACCGTCACCGCCTGGGACCCGGTCTCCAAGCAGCCCCTCTTCAAGGTGGCCGCCGTCGCGGTCGAGAAGCTCGCCGACGGCCGCGGCGTACCCGCACCGGCGCCGACGGTCGGCGGCAGCGCGCCGCCCCCGGACGCCGGCATCCCCCCGACCGCGGGTGGACCGGCGGCGCAGGCCACCAGCGGGAAGGAGTGACCCGTGCACCTCGCCCACTACCTCGGCCTGCTGCACCGCGCCCAGGTCAACCTCGCCGGCGCGTTCCGGCAGGTCGCCGACGCGCACGCCGAGGAACCCGACATCCGCCACCTGTGTGAGCGACAGGCGAAGCGCTGCGACGCGCACGCCGAAGGCCTGCGCCCGTTCGCCGCCCGCTACGCCGAGGACGCCCCGACCGAACCCGACCGGCTGCACTCGCAGCTGTTCACCGGCACCCGCACCGGCGGCATCGGCCTGCTGCGTGACCTGCAGGACCTTTACCTGATGGCCGCCGAGTGCGACATCGCCTGGACCGTCGTCGGCCAGGCCGCCTACGGCGCGCGCGACGAGGACCTGCTCGCGCTCGTACGACGCTGCGAGGGTGAGACGGCCATCCAGCTCAAGTGGCTGCGCACCCGGATGAAGGCCGCCGCGCCCCAGGCGCTCGTCGTCGCCGACTGACCGCCGCCGACCCGCCCCCAGATCGCGGCCCCTCGCCCGATTGGCGGGGCCGTCGCGGGGCAGTAGGTGGCGATGGATGAACAGGTGATGGTGTTCGCCCCGGCACCGGCCGGCCAACGGAGTCGCCGGACTGCGCCAGGCTGCCCTCGCCCCGTTCGGTCAGGTGCAGGTGGCCGTCGCCGAGAGGGGTCACGGCTACGTCCGTACGGCCCTCGAGGAGAACGGCGCCCGCCGCGTTCCCGGCACCGACCTGGCCTGGCTCGCCGACGGGTACGCCGCCGTCACCGCGGTCCGGGCCCTGGGCGACCTGCCCGACCTGGTGGTGCCGACGGCGGGAGCCGGGGACCCTGCCGTCGGCTGATTCGCCCGGCACCGGCCACCCGTCCCGCCGCCGGATGGGCGGTGGGGCGGGTGGCCGGTGTCTCGTCGGGTCAGGTCGCGCCGGCGATGGGAATCGTCGGTCAGCTGTTCAGCCTGGCCAGCAGCGCGTTGGCCATGCCCTGCTCGCCCCTGGCGTTGGGGTGGAAGGGGGCGGCGGCGTTCTGCGGGACCAGCCCCTCGACCCAACGGGTGCCGCTGCTCTTGCACGTGTCGCGGCCGACCGACGGGGCGTAGACGTCGGCGTAGGTGGCGTTGTTCGCGGCGGCGGTGCTGGCGAGCATCCCGTTCAGGGACTTCTGGACGCCGCGCAGGTACGGCACGTCCTGGTAGGCGATCGGGACCACCGGCCAGCAGCCGTAGCCGCTGTCCGGCACGATCGCCGGGTAGCCGAGCACCACGACCCGGGCGCCCGGCGCGGCACGGTGGACGGCCTGCAGCACGGCGGTCACCTTCGGCGCCGTGGCGGCGATCCTGGCCTGCAACTGGTCGACGCCACCGGCGGTGTACCGGTTCTTGCACGGAGACCCGAGGGGGCTGCTCAGGCTCGCCTCGGCGCAGTCGGTGATGATGCCGGAGAAGCCGATGTCGTTGCCGCCGATCTGCACGGTGACCAGTGTCGTGTCCGGGGTGACCGCGCTGAGCTGCGGCGGCAACGAGATGCCCAGTGCGCCGCTGCCGCCGACGAGGATGTCCTCGGTGGTGGCGCCGGAGCAGCTCACGTCGGCCAGCGCCGACGAGCCGACGGAGGCGGCGACCAGCGACGGGTAGTTGCGGTTGGAGCGCAGGCAGTTCAGGTCGACCTGGGTGGGGATCAGCGGGCCGGAGGTGTACGAGTCACCCAACGCGACGTAGCGCCCGGTGGGCGCGGCGGCGTTGGCCGGTGCGGCGAGGGTGAGCAGCACACCGGCGGTGGCCGCGGCGAACGCGGCCAGCCGGCTGGCGGCCCGGAGGAACGGCAGGCGGGGACGGGTCATGGCATCTCCCAGCGGGGATCATGGTGGGTGCCGTGATTCTGTCCGCGCCGTCGTCGCACGTCAATATCGACGGCCATTGTTGCCACGGGCCGTCGGGCGGAACGCGACGGCGGCTCGGCCACCCCTTCCGCGCGCGGGAAGGTCCGACGCACTAGCATTGCCGCAGTCCGGGACGGCTCTGCTGAAACGAGGCGAAATGCGTTGGCTCCAGCGACTGCTGGGCGGCGGGCGGGTCCAGCTCGATCCGGAACGGCAGCAGGCTCTGCTACGCGACGTCCAGCACCGGTACGGCGCCCACGCGCAGCTCCGGTTCCCCGAGCAGGTCGAGGCCGTCGCCGGCATGCTGAACGACGACGACGGCGTGGTGGTGGCGGCCCGGATCGTGAGCCAGGTCGCCGACGAGGCCTACGTGGACCTACAGGCCCAGGCCCAGGACGTCCACCGACGAACGGGCCGGCGGCTCCTGGTGCACCGCCGCAACTACCGGCCGCTGTGGATGGAGGCAGGCCGGGCCCTGCGCTGGCCGCTGTTCGCGTTGCCGAGCGGCTTGCACCCGTACGCGCAGGTGGCCGCCGCCGTCGCGGTGCTCGGCGGCCAGGCGGCCCGGCTCGACCGGGTGACCGACCCGAGTCCTCTCGTGACCCGCGTGTTCGAGGTGCTCGACCTCACCACCGCCGGCTGGGAGTACGGCCGGGTGCGGGTGGACACCGACGCCGCCGCCCTCGCCGACAGGCTGATCACGAGCGCCGGACAGATCCTCGCAGCCATGGACGACCCGCCCCGGCTGCCACCTCCGGTCCGTGAGCTCATGCGCCGCAACAACACCCTCGACGTGCACGATCCGGCCAGCCCTCGGGTGGTGGGTGGGTTCAACCCGGGCGCCAGGATGCGCGAGCAACTGCTGGCCTGAGGACATCGCGGCGGGTGATCGCGCCACTTCGGTCGCAGCGGACAACCGCGAAGAGAACTGTCCCGCTTCAACGTATATCGGGCTGGAGGGCTTGCCGCAAGACCCGTGTCCTGCCGCAGAATCGTCCGCTGAACCGGAAACCGGCGAAGAAGCGGGGCACGACGTGCGAGTGTCGTTGTCGCGACGGATGCCGGCTGCCTCGGAGGGGTCGCGATGATCGAGCAGTACGTGTGCGACCTCCACGAGGTCGACGACGCGCAGGTCGCTTCCGTCGGCGGCAAGGGCGCGCACCTGGCGGCTCTGTCGCGGGTCGACGGCATCCGCGTGCCGGCTGGCTTCTGCGTGACGACGGACGCCTTCCGGCGGATCATGGCCGAAGCGCCGTCGATCGACGATCGGCTCGACCGGCTGTCGCGCCTGGACCCGGACGACCGGGAGACGATCCGCGCGCTCGGTGCGGAGATCCGACGGGCCATCGAAGCGGTCGTCCTCCCGGACGACGTGGCGGCGGCGATCGTCCGGGCCCTCGCCCGGCTCGGCGAGGGGGCTGCCTGTGCCGTCCGGTCCAGCGCGACGGCGGAGGACCTGCCGACGGCCTCCTTCGCGGGCCAGCAGGACACGTACCTGAACGTGGTGGGGCAGGAAGCGGTCCTCCAGCACGTCAGCCGGTGCTGGGCCTCGCTCTTCACCGAGCGGGCCGTGACCTACCGTCGACGCAACGGCATCGACCACCGCACGGTCCACATGGCCGTGGTCGTGCAGAAGATGGTCTTCCCGCAGGCGGCCGGCGTCCTGTTCACGGCCGACCCCGTCACGCACCACCGGAAGGTCGCTGTCGTGGAGGCGAGCTTCGGCCTCGGCGAGGCCCTCGTCTCGGGGTTGGTGAACGCCGACGCCTACCGGGTGCGGGACGGTCAGATCGTCGAAAAGGCGATCGCCGCCAAGCGACTGGCCATCCACGCCCTGCCGGCCGGCGGGACGAGGCAACAGGCGATCGACTCGGAGCGGCAGGAGCAGCCGGCCCTGACGGATGCGCAGGTCGTACGGCTGGTGCGGCTGGGCCGGCGGATCGAAGCCCACTTCGGCCACCCCCAGGACATCGAGTGGTGCCTGGTCGACGACGACTTCCAGATCGTCCAGAGCCGGCCGATCACCACGCTGTTCCCCATCCCCGAAACCGGCGACGGCGCGAACCACGTCTACGTCTCCGTCGGTCACCAGCAGATGATGACGGACCCCATGAAGCCCCTGGGGATCTCCATGTGGCAGCTGACGGCCATGGCGCCGATGCACGAGGCCGGCGGGAGGCTGTTCGTCGACGTGACCGGGCGCCTGGCCGCGCCCGCGAGCCGCGCCGGCCTTCTGGAGATGGTGGGGCGGTCCGATCCGTTGATCAGGGACGCGCTGGAGACCGTCCTCGGCCGCGGCGACTTCGTCCCGTCGCTCCCCGACCAAGGGCCGGCAGGGCCGCCCGCCGGCGGCGCGCCCGCCCCGATCGAGACCGATCCGGCCATCGTCGCCGAGCTGGTCGAACGCAGCCAGGCGGCCCTCGCCACCCTGCGGCGCGACATCCGTACGAAGTCCGGGCCGGCGCTGTTCGACTTCCTGCTGGAGGCCTTCCAGGAGCACAAGCGGGGCCTCGGCGATCCGCTGAGCATGCAGGCGATCATGGCGGGGATGGAGGCCACGTGGTGGCTCAACGACAGGCTGTACGAGTGGCTGGGTGAGAAGAACGCGGCCGACACGCTCACGCTCTCCGCGCCCGACAACGTCACGTCGGAGATGGGACTGGCGCTGCTGGACGTCGCCGACGTCATCCGCCCGCACCCGGAGGTGGTGGCCTTCCTGCGGGAGGTCGAGGACGAGGGCTTCGTGGACGAGCTGCCCCGGCTCCCGGGCGGCCGGGAAGCGCGCGACGCCATCCGGGCCTACCTCGACAGGTACGGCATGCGCTGCGCGGGCGAGATCGACATCACGAGGCCGCGCTGGAACGAGCGCCCCAGCACGCTCGTGCCCCTCATCCTCGACAACGTCAGGAACCTCGAGCCGGGCGCCCGCGAGCGGCGCTTCGCGCAGGGGCGCCAGCGGGCGGCGCGGAAGGAACAGGAGGTCCTGGAGCGCCTGCGGGCCCTGCCGGACGGGGAGCGCAAGGCGGCGGAGACGAAGCGGATGATCGACCGGGTCCGGACCTTCATCGGGTACCGGGAGTATCCGAAGTACGTCATCGTCAGCCGCTACCTCAGCTACAAGCAGGCCCTGCTGAGAGAGGCCGGGCGCCTCGTGCGGGCCCACGTGCTCCCGGAGCCGGAGGACATCTTCTACCTCACGTTCCAGGAGCTCCACGACGTCGTGCGTACGCACGAGGTGGACGACCAGCTCATCCAGCGGCGCAAGGACGCGTTCAGGTCGTACCGGACGCTCACCCCGCCCCGGGTGCTCACGTCGGAAGGCGAGGGCATCGCCGGCGCGTACCGGCGCGAGGACGTGCCGACCGGCGCGCTGGTCGGCCTCCCGGTTTCCGGCGGGACCGTCGAGGGGCGGGCCCGCGTCGTCCTGGACCTGGCCGAGGCCGACCTCGAACCGGGCGACATCCTGGTCACCGCCTACACCGACCCGAGCTGGTCACCCCTGTTCGTCGCGATCGCGGGACTGGTGACGGAGGTGGGCGGCCTCATGACCCACGGGGCGGTGGTCGCAAGGGAGTACGGCCTGCCCGCCCTCGTCGGGGTGGCGCAGGCGACCCGGCTGATCCGGGACGGACAGCGGATCCGCGTGCACGCCACCGACGGGTACGTCGAGATCCTGTCCTGACCGGCCACGGGGCTGCGACCGGACGCGCGCGGGCGATCACGCATTGACATCGGGCGTCCCTCCACTCCAGACTGGCGCCACAACTCAACCAACGCGCGTGCGTGCGGGGGAAGTCCGGTCGAAGTCCGGCGCTGGCCCGCAACGGTAGGCCGTCGAGATGCATCTCCGACGGCGAGCCCGAATACCCGACGTACGCGCAGAATCCGCTCCCCACCCGTCGTGGCCCACGGGTCGGAGTCCCGGTCGACCCCCGCGCTGCGGCGGGTGGCCGGGCTTCTGACGACCGCCGGGCCGGAAAGGCGCTTCCGATGGTCGTCCGCCTGAGCCGGCACCGCCTGCTCACCCTGTTCCGCGGCGTGCTCGCCGCCCTCACCCTCACCACCCTCACCCTCGCCACACCGGCATCCGCCCACGTCTCCCCCACCTCGCCTGCCGGGGTCGGCCGGTCGGGGGCCGCGGCCGGCTGGCTGGCCCGCCAACTCGTCGCCGGCGAACGTCTCGAGGTCGTCTTCGACGGCGTCACCTACCCCGACCAGGGCCTCACCCTCGACGCGGTGTTCGCCTTCGCCGCCGCCGGCGTCGCCGACGACCCGGGAGCCCGGGCGCTGGCCTGGGTCACCCGGCCGGACATCCGCGACGCCTACCTCGGCGACGGCGCGACCGAGGCGTACGCGGGCGCGACCGCCAAGCTCGCCCTCGCCGTCCAGGTACGCAGCGGCGACCCCACCGACGTCGGCGGCGTGGACCTGATCACCCGGCTGCGCTCGCTGCAGGCCCCCACCGGCCGGTTCACCGACCGGTCGGCGTACGGGGACTACAGCAACACGTTCAGCCAGTCCTTCGCCCTGCTCGCCCTGGGCCGCACCTCGCAGGGCACGCCCCCGGCGGCCGCCGCCTGGCTGGCCGCCACCCGCTGCCCGGACGGCGGCTACCCGCTGCTGCCCGCGCAACCGGTCTGTGCCTCCGACGTGGACGCCACCGCGCTCGCGGTGCAGGCGCTGCGGGCCACCGGCCGCCCGTCCGACGCCGCCGCCGGGCTGCGCTGGCTGCTGTCGGTGCAGCGCGCCGACGGCGGTTTCGCCAACGCCGCCGGCATCCCGAACGCCAACAGCACCGGCCTCGCCGCGCAGGCGCTGAGCGACGGCAACCGGCCGCTGGCCTGGGCCCGCGCGCGGGTGTTCCTCGCCGGACTACAGGTCGGCTGCGCCGGGGCGCCGGCCGACCGGGGCGCGGTCGACTTCGACGGCGGCGCCTTCGACCCCGGCACCGCCGCCCGGGCCACCGGCCAGGCTGTCCTCGGCCTGACCGGCACCGGGTACGCCCGGCTGTCCGCGGCCGGCGCCGCCCCGGGCGCACCGGTCCCCGCCTGCCCGTGACCCGTCCCGTCGCTCCACCGATTCCAGGAGGAACCGTGTTCCGTCACCGATCCACCGTCCGCACCCGGCTCGCCGGCCTGTTGGCAGCCGCCGTCGCCGCCGTCGCCCTCACCGCCGTCGAACCCGCCCCCCGGGCCGGGTACGCCGCGGCCTGCACCGGCACCTCCGGTGTCACCGTCGTGGTCGACTTCGCCGCGCTCGGCGGTGGCGTCCAGGTCGCCTGTGCTCCGGGCGACCCGGCCTCCGGGCTGGCCGCCCTCCAGGGCGCCGGCTTCACGGTGACCGGCACCCAGCGCTGGGGGCTGGCGTTCGTCTGCCGGATCAACGGCAAGCCGACCGCCGCGGCCGATCCGTGCGTCAACACCCCGCCCGCCACGGCGTACTGGTCGTACTGGCATGCCCCCAGCGGCGGCGCCTGGTCCTACAGCACGTCCGGCGCGAGCAGCTACAACCCGGCCCCGGGCACCGTCGAGGGCTGGTCGTTCGGCGCGGGCGCCCCGCCGAGCATCGCCGCGCCCTGACCGTGGCCGCACACGGGGTGTCACCGTAGTGGTGCACCGGGTGCCGGCCACCTCCCCTGGCGTCGCGCGACGTGCGGGCGGTACGGTGTCGGCACCCGGTACACGCCGGTCCACAACTGCATACGTCCCGAGTGGGGGGAAGCCGGTTCGAAGCCGGCGCTGACCCGCAACCGTGAGCGAGGCCCCGGCCTCGCGAGCCGGAATGCCTCGCCCGGGACGAGCGGCTTCCACTGTCGAGGTTTACAGGGTGAAGTCCGGGCCACCCGAGGTCCGTTCCACCCCGCTCATCGCATCACGCGAGCGGGGTGTCGCTGTCCCCGGGTGCTTTCCGGAGCTTCCACCGACCGCTCCGCGAAAGGCACCCCTCATGTCCCGGTCCCGTTCCCGGCGTCTCGGCGCCGGCGTCGTCGCCGCCACTGCGGCGACGATCGCCGCGCTCACCGCCGTACCCCTGACCGTCGTGGCCGCGCCCGCCCCGGCCCACGCCGCCGCGCGCGACGCCGCCTCCTGGCTGGCCGGCGAGTTCGCCGACGGGGTGCTGCCCGGCCCGTTCGGCGGTCCGGACTGGGGTCTGACCATCGACGGGCTCCTCGCCCTCTCCGCCACCGGGGTGGACGCGCCGGTCCGTCAGGCCGCGACGGCGCAGGTCGCGGCGCACGTGCGGTCCTACAACAGCCTCGACGACTGGGGCATCCCCGGCTTCACCGACGGCGGGTCGACCGCGAAGCTGCTGTACGCCGCCTCCGCCGCCGGCGCCGATCCCACCGACTTCGGCGGCTTCGACCTGCGGACGGAGACCCTGTCGCTGGTCGCCGGGGCGGACGCCGGACACCAGCGGGGCCGGATCACCAGCCGCACCACCGCCGACACCGGTCCGGACGCCAGCAACGCCTTCGACCAGTCCTTCGCCGTGCTGGGCCTGGCTCGCAGCGGCGACGTACCGCAGGACACCGTCGACTTCCTCATCCGCCAGCAGTGCGTGGCCGGTGGGTTCCGGCTCTACCCCGACACCGCCGACGGCCCGTCCCCGTCCTGCGACGAGCAGGCCGGCGCCACCCTCGACGTCGACTCGACCGCGATGGCCGTGCAGGCGCTGCTCGCCGCCGCCGCCGACGGCGCCGCCGGCGCCACCGCGGCGGCCGCCAGGGGCGTGGCCTGGCTGGTGGATCAGCAGCGCGCCGACGGTTCGTTCGGCGGCTCCGGCCCGACCACCGGCGCGAACTCCAACAGCACCGGCCTGGCCGGACAGGCCCTCGCCGCCGCCGGCCGCGACGCCGAGGCCGCGCGGGCCGCCGGCGCGTTGGCCGCACTACAGCTGACCGCGGCGAACGGCGGCGCGGCCGCCGCCGACGCGGGCGCCGTCGCCTACAACACCGACAGCCTGACGACGGCGGTCGCGTCCGGGATCACCGACACCGACCGGGACCAGTGGCGTCGAGGCACCGCACAGGCCGTGCTCGGCCTCGTCCAGGTGCCGCTGGGAGGCATCGGCCTCGACCCGCCGCCGTCGTCGCCCGGGCCGACCCCGACC
>NZ_WAAS01000105.1:0-20720 GCF_008806585.1 Micromonospora sp. AMSO12t | reverse complement strand
GCTCGGCGACCGGCCCGTTCCGCCCCGGTCCGCCGCCCGCCGCCCGGCCGGGCCCGCGCCCGGCTCCGCCGTCGCTGCCGGAGTCCGCCGACGACCTCGGCGACGACCGGCATCCCGCCGTGGACGCCGCCGTACGGGCGATGGCCAACGCCGCGACGCTCGCCCCGGCCGACCAGATCGCGCAGTACGAGGCGGCGTACGAGACGCTGCGGGAGACCCTCGCCACCATCGACCAGACCTGACCGACCGGAGAAGAACCACGCATGGCACGTCGTAACCGGCTGGACGCCGAACTCGTCCGCCGCGGGCTGGCCCGGTCCCGGGAACAGGCCGCCGCGCTGGTGGAGGCCGGCCGGGTCCAGCTGCGCGGCGTGCCGGCCCGTAAGCCCGCCGCGATGGTCGACCCCGCCGATCCGCTCCTGGTCACCGGCGAGGACCCCGGCTCGGAGTACGTCTCCCGGGGCGGGCACAAGCTGGCCGGCGCGCTGGCCGCCTTCGCCCCGGGCGGGCTGACAGTGGCCGGCCGGCGGTGCCTGGACGCGGGCGCCTCCACCGGCGGCTTCACCGACGTGCTGCTGCGCGCCGACGCGGCGGAGGTGGTCGCGGTCGACGTCGGCTACGGGCAGCTCGCCTGGCCGCTGCGCAACGATCCCCGGGTGCGGGTCTTCGAGCGCACCAACGTCCGTACGCTGACACCGGAGGTCATCGACGGCCCGGTCGACCTCACGGTCGCCGACCTGTCGTTCATCTCCCTGCGGCTGGTGCTGCCGGCGTTGGCCGGCTGCACCCGGCCCGACGGTGACCTGGCGCTGATGGTGAAGCCGCAGTTCGAGGTCGGCAAGGAGCGGGTGGGCGCCGGCGGGGTTGTCCGGGACCCGTCGCTGCGCGCGGAGGCCGTGCTCGACGTGGCCGCCGCGGCGGCCCGGCTCGACCTCGGCCTGGCCGACGTGGCCGCGAGTCCGCTGCCCGGGCCGAGCGGCAACGTCGAGTTCTTCGTATGGTTACGCCGGGACGCACCGCCGGCGGACCCGGAGCGGGTGCGCGCGGTGGTGACCGCCGGGCCGGGTGGCCCGGTGCCGTCCGGCGACCAGCCGGACGCGGCGACGGAGGAGGTGGCCGGGTGAGTGGACTGGCGAGCCCCGCGGTCGCGGGCGTGCCGCGCGGATGCCGCGCGGGCGCGACGGGACGGCCGTCCCGGTGAGCCGCACCGCGCTGCTGGTGACGCACACCGGTCGCCGGCGCAGCACCGAGCACGCCCGCGCCGTCGCCGCCGACCTGATCTCGGCCGGCTTCGAGGTGCGGGTCGTGGCCGAGGAGGCCGACGACCTCGACCTGCCCGGAGTGGTCCCGGTGACCGGCCTCGAGGCGGCCGCGGGCGCGGAGATCGTCTTCGCGCTCGGCGGGGACGGCACCTTCCTGCGCGCGGCGGAGCTGGCCCGCCCGGAGAAGGTGCCGCTGATCGGCATCAACCTCGGCAAGGTCGGCTTCCTCGCCGAGGCCGAGATCGACGACCTGGACAGCGCGGTACGCGACGTGGTCGAGCGCAACTACACCGTCGACGAGCGGCTCACCCTCGACGTGACCGCCGAGTTCGACGGCGGGCCGACCATCGAGTCCTGGGCGCTCAACGAGATCAGCGTCGAGAAGGGCGAGCGCGCCCAGATGCTGGAGCTGATGGTCGACGTGGACGGCCGCCCGCTGTCCCGGTACGGCTGCGACGGCGTGGTCTGCGCGACCCCCACCGGCTCGACGGCGTACGCGTTCTCCGGCGGCGGGCCGGTGGTCTGGCCGGAGGTGGAGGCCCTGCTGCTGGTGCCGATCAGCGCGCACGCGCTGTTCAGCCGGCCGCTGGTCACCGCGCCCACCTCCACGTTCGTCATCACCGTCGACCCGTTCACCACCCTCGCCGTGATGTCCTGCGACGGCCGACGGGTCTACGACCTGCCGCCCGGGGCGCGGGTCACCGTGCGGCGCGGCGCGCTGCCGGTGCGCGTCGTGCGGCTGCGGGACCGCCCGTTCACCGACCGGCTGGTGGCGAAGTTCGACCTGCCCGTGCACGGCTGGCGCGGCAACCGCCGCTGACCCCGGGCCCGGCCGGCGCCGACGGGCCGCCCCGGCGAGGTGTCGGCGGGCGGACGCACCGGCGCGCGCACGCCGGCTGGTCAAGTGTCGGGGGCCGCGTCTACTGTCGGTTGCTGTGCTGGAAGAGCTGCGCATCACCGGACTGGGCGTCATCGAGGACACCACGCTGCCGCTGACCGGCGGCATGAACGTCATCACCGGCGAGACCGGGGCGGGCAAGACCATGGTGGTCACCGGCCTCGGCCTGCTCTTCGGCGGGCGGGCCGACGCCGGGCGGGTGCGCGCCCAGCCGGGCCGGGCGGTGGTCGAGGGCCGGCTGCGGCTCGCGGGCCGCGTCGCCGCCACCGTGCACGCGCGGATCACCGACGCGGGCGGCGAGCCCGACGAGGACGGCTCGGTGTTGCTGAGCCGCACCGTCACCGTGGAGGGCCGCTCCCGGGCGCACCTGGGCGGGCGGAGCATGCCGGTGTCGATGCTCGGCGAGGTGGGCGAGCAGGCGGTGGCCGTGCACGGCCAGTCCGACCAGCTGCGGCTGCTGCGGCCGGCCGAGCAGCGGGCGGCGCTGGACCGCTTCGCCGGCCCGGAGCACGAGAAGCTGCTCGACGCGCTGCGCGAGGCGTACGCCCGCTGGCGCGCGGTGGTCGACGACCTGTCCGACCGGCGGCGCAACGCCCGCGAGCGCAACCAGGAGGCGGACCTGCTGCGGCTCGGCCTCGACGAGATCACCCGGGTGGACCCGCAGCCCGGCGAGGACGACGAGCTGAAGGCGGAGGCGCAGCGGCTGGAGCACGCCGAGGGGCTGCGTACCGCGGCGCAGGTGGCCCACCAGTGCGTGGCCGGCGGCGTGGAGGCGACTGACGAGACGCCGGACGCGGCGGCGCTGCTCGGCACCGCCCGCCGCACCCTGGAGGCGCAGGCCGGCACGGACCCGGCGTTGGGTGAGCTGGCGGGGCGGCTGGAGGAGGCGGCGACTCTCGTCACGGACGTCTCCGCCGAGCTGTCGGCCTACCTCGCCGCGCTCGACGCCGACCCGGCCCGGTTGCAGACCGTCTACGAGCGGCGGGCGGCGCTGCGCGCGCTGACCCGCAAGTACGCCGACGACGTCGACGGGGTGATCGCCTGGGCCGAGCGTGCCCGCACCCGGCTGGCCGACCTGGACACCTCCGACGACCTCCTGGACGAGTTGGACCGGGAGGCCTCCCGGCTGGCCGGTGAGGTGGCCGACCTGGCCGGCCGGGTGTCGACGTCGCGGCAGGAGGCGGCGACCCGCTTCGCCGAGCAGGTCACCGTCGAGCTGGCCGGGCTGGCCATGCCGCACGCCCGGATCGAGGTGGCGGTGCTGCCCCGCGCCGCCGGGCGCGCCGAGCCGACCCTGCCGGTCAACGGCACCGAGGTCGGCGTCGGCCCGGACGGCGGCGACGAGGTCGAGCTGCGCCTGCTGGCCCACCCGGGCGCGCCCTCGCTGCCGTTGCAGCGCGGCGCCTCCGGCGGTGAGCTGTCGCGGGTGATGCTCGCCATCGAGGTGGTCTTCGCCGGCTCGGGCGGGCCACCCACGCTGGTCTTCGACGAGGTCGACGCCGGGGTCGGCGGCCAGGCCGCGGTCGAGATCGGCCGGCGGCTGGCCCGGCTGGCCCGTAGCCACCAGGTGCTGGTCGTCACCCACCTGCCGCAGGTGGCCGCGTTCGCCGACCGGCACCTGGTGGTGGCGAAGGACACGGGCGGGGCGGTCACCACCAGCGGGGTGCGGGTGGTGGAGGACACCGAGCGCGCGCGGGAGCTGGCCCGGATGCTCGCGGGTTTGCCCGACTCGGACCTGGGTATCGCGCACGCCGAGGAGCTTCTCGCCGTGGCGGCCCGGGAAAGGCGCCCGTGAGGTCGGCGATTGTGAGCACAGGCACACCGGCCTGCGCGTTAGTGTGCTTCCCTGGGTAGGCGGCCCTGCTCAGGCATGTCGCGACAGAATTGCCTGCCTCACATGCCAGGATGGTCACGATGCGTCTACCCACGTTGCGCCGGACCCGGAACGCGGAACCGGGCAGGATCCTCGGCACCGCACGCCTCGACCGCCGGACAAAACGCCTGGTCGGCCGGCTCCGCCCCGGTGACATCGCGGTCATCGACCACGTCGATCTCGACCGTGTCGCCGCCGACTCGCTCGTCGCCGTCGGCGTCGGCGCCGTGCTCAACGCGAAGCCGTCGGTCTCCGGCCGCTACCCCAACCTGGGGCCCGAGGTGCTGGTCGCCGCCGGCATCCCGCTCCTGGACGACCTGGGGGAGGGGGTCTTCGAGCGGATCCGCGAGGGCGACACCGTCCGGATCGAGGGCAACACCGTCTTCCTCGGCGACGAGCCGGTGGGGCACGGCAGCCTCCAGGACGCCGAGTCGGTGGCCAAGTCGATGGCCGACGCCCGGGAGGGGCTCTCGGTCCAGTTGGAGGCGTTCGCCGCCAACACGATGGACTACCTCCGCCAGGAGCGCGACCTGCTCCTCGACGGGGTCGGCGTGCCGGAGATCCAGACCGAGATGCAGGGGCGGCACTGCCTGATCGTGGTGCGCGGCTACGACTACAAGGCCGACCTGGACGTGCTGCGCCCCTACATCCGTGAGTTCAAGCCGGTCCTGATCGGCGTCGACGGCGGCGCGGACGCGCTGGTGGAGGCCGGCTACACGCCGGACATGATCATCGGCGACATGGACTCGGTCACCGACGACGTGCTGCGCTGCGGCGCCGAGGTGATCGTGCACGCCTATCCGGACGGCCGGGCGCCCGGCCTGGCCCGGGTCAACGGCCTCGGCGTGCCGGCGGTGACCTTCCCGGCGGCGGCGACCAGCGAGGACCTGGCCATGCTGCTGGCCGACGAGAAGGGCGCCTCGCTGCTGGTCGCGGTCGGCACCCACGCCACCCTCGTCGAGTTCCTCGACAAGGGCCGCGGCGGGATGGCCTCCACGTTCCTGACCCGGCTCAAGGTGGGCGGCAAGCTGGTCGACGCCAAGGGCGTGAGCCGGCTCTACCGGCAGAGCATCTCCGGGTCGTCGCTGCTGCTGCTGGTGCTCTCCGCGATCGCGGCGATGGCCTCGGCCGTGGCGGTCTCCACCGTCGGCAAGGCGTATTTGGGCGTGGTCTCCGAGTGGTGGAACAATTTCGTGTTCCAGCTTGAACAGCTTTTCTAGCGTCCCACCGATCAAGAGGCTGCAGGTGTGATCAACTTCCGGTACCACGTCGTGTCCCTGACCGCCGTCTTCCTCGCGTTGGCGATCGGCCTGGTGGTCGGCACCGCCGCCCTCAACGGCCCGGTTGCCGACTCGCTCAAGGAACACGTCAACGGGCTGCGCAAGGACAACCAGCTGATGCGCCAGGCGGTCCAGAGCATGGAGAAGGAGCTCGAGCTCGAGGAGGAGTTCGCCGCCCAGATCGCGGAGGTCGTCCTGCCGGGCACGCTGACCGGCAAGCGGGTGCTGGTCGTCAGCCTGCCCACCGGGCGCGACCACACCGAGGGCGTGGTCAAGATGCTCCAGCTCGCCGGCGCCCAGGTGACCGGTCGCATCGACCTGCAGGACAAGTTCATCAACCCGGACAACAACAACAACCTGCTGGAGCTGGCGGTCACCGCTGCCCGCCCCACCGGCGCGCCGACCGCCGACCTGCCGAGCAACAGCAACGGTGTCGAGACGTCCAGCGCGCTGCTGGCCAGCGTCCTGATCGACCGGGCGGCCGGTGCCACCCCCGTCACCGAGGCCGACCGGCGGGCGGTGCTTGCCGCCTACGTCAACGCCAACTACCTGACCACCGAGAAGCCGGTCACCGCGCCGGCGGAGGCCGTCGTCCTGGTCAGCGGGCAGCCGTATGTGGACAAGGACTCGGCGAAGAAGGACGAGGCGGTGCTCAAGGTCGCCGAGCAGTTCGACCAGGCCGGCACCATCGTCGTCGGCGGCAACGGCTCGGCCGGGGGCAACCTGGTGGCCGCCGTCCGGAGCGACCCGGTGCTGGTGCAGACCATCTCCACCGTCGACAACGCCAACACCAACCAGGGCCAGCTGGTCACCGCCCTCGCGCTGGTGCAACAGGTCACCGAGAAGAAGGCCGGTCAGTACGGCGTCGCCGACAACGCCACCCTGCTGCCTAGACTGCCCCAGTGATGCTACGACGTACCCCGGTGTCCGGATCCAGCCTCGCCCACGTACGGCGGGAGGGGGACGCGTGAGCCTGCTCGGTCGACTGCTGATCGCCGGCGCGGGCGCCGCCGCCGCCCGCTACGCACTGCGCGAGGTGCGCACCTCACCGGCCGGGCCCGCGCTGGAGCGGACCAACTTCCGCGGCCGCACGGTGAGCCTGGCCGCCGGCCCCGCCCTCGCGGCCGGCGCCGCCGCGACGGGCGCGTTCGGCGCCTCCAGCGGCCCGTCGGGAGCCGCGGCCCTGGTCGCCGGGGTGGGCGCTGGGGCCGTCGGGCTCTACGACGACGTGGTCGGCACCCGGCCGGAGCAGAAGGCGGCCAAGGGGTTCGCGGGGCACCTGGCCGCGCTGCGCGAGGGCCGGGTCACCGCCGGGCTGGTCAAGGTCGTCGGGGTGGGCGCCGCGGGCCTCGGCGCCGCCGCGCTGCTCGCCGCCGACCCCCGGGTCGCCGGGCACCGGCGTCGCCAGCGGCAGGGCCCGCTGGGCCGGGGCGTCGACGTGCTGCTCGGCGCCGGTGTCATCGCCGGCACCGCGAACCTGCTCAACCTGCTGGACCTGCGTCCCGGCCGGGCGCTCAAGTCCGGCCTCCTGCTCGGCGCCCCGCTGGCCGGTGGCCCGCACGGCGGGATCGCCGCCGGTGCCGTCGGCGCCGCCGCCGGGCTGCTCCCCGCCGACCTCGGCGAGGACGTGATGCTCGGCGACAGCGGCGCGAACGCGCTCGGCGCGCTGCTCGGCGTGGCGCTGGCCGCGCGTACCGGGCCCGTCGGGCGGGCCGGGCTGCTCGCCGTGCTCGCCGGTCTCACCGCGGCCAGCGAGAAGGTCAGCTTCACCCAGGTCATCCAGCGCACCCCCGGGCTGCGCGAGCTCGACGCACTGGGCCGGCGCGCCGACTGACGTGACGACCCCGGCACCCCTCGCCGGCGCCGGCCGTGTCGCCGGAGCGGCCGCGCTCATCGCCGTACTCACCGTCCTCAGCCGGCTCGCCGGCTTCGGCCGTACCGCCGTCTTCACCTGGGTCGTGCAGAAGAGCGACCTCGGCGGCATGTACGTCATCGCCAACACCGCGCCGAACATCATCTTCGAGATCGTGGCCGGTGGCGCGTTGGCGAGCCTGGTCGTACCGCTGCTGGCCGGGCCGGTCGCGGCCGGTGACCGGCGCGCGGTGTCCGCCACCACCGGGGCCCTGCTCACCTGGACGGTCACCCTGCTGGTGCCGCTGGCCGTCCTGGTCGCGGTGGCGGCCGGCCCGATCGTGTCGCTGCTCAGCGAGGGGCGCTCCGAGGCCGAGCTGGCGGCCGGGGCGCGGATGCTGCGGGTCTTCGCCCCGCAGTTGCCGCTCTACGGCGTCGGCATCGTGCTCACCGGGGTGCTCCAGGCACACCGCCGCTTCGCCTGGCCGGTGATCGCGCCGCTGCTGTCCAGCCTCACCGTGATCGTGGTGTACCTCGTCTTCGCCGGGACGGAGGGACGAAGCGTCGGCGTGGCGCAGGTGAGCGGTGGAGGCGAGCTGCTCCTGTCGGCCGGCACCACGCTCGGCGTCGTGGTGCTGTCGCTGTCGCTGCTGGTCCCGCTGCGCCGGTTGGGCCTGCGGCCACGCCTCGGGTACGCGTTCCCGCCCGACGCCCGGGCGCGGGTGGGCGGGCTGGCGATGGCCGGGGCGGTCACCGTCACCGCGCAGCAGCTCGCGCTCCTGGTGCTGCTCAAACGGGTCTCCGGCGGCCCGACCGGTTCGCCGCAGGTGTTCAACCTGGCCCAGACCATGTACCTGCTGCCCTGGGCGGTGCTCGCGGTCCCGCTCGCGGTGGCGGCGTACCCGACGCTGGCGACCGCCGCCGCGGCGGGGCGGGACGAGGAGTACCGGCGCACGCTCTCCTCGACCGTGCGTGGGGTGGTGCTGTTCAGCTGCCTCGGCGCGGCGGCACTGGTCGGCACGGCCGCGCCGGTCGCCGCGTTCTTCTACCCGGGCGACCCGGCCTCCACCGCCGCGGCCATCGCCGGCTTCGCCCCCGGGCTGCTCGGCTACGGCCTCTTCGCGGTGCTCTCCCGCGCCCTCTACGCACGGGGCGACACCCGCCCGGCGACCTTCGCGATCACCGCCGGCTGGCTGGCCGTACCGGTGGTGGCGGTGCCGCTGGCAGTCCTCCTGCCGGTGACGGACCGGGTGCTCGCGGTCGCCCTGGCCAACTCGGTCGGGATGGTGCTGCTCGGCGGGCTGCTGCTCGTCGCGGTGTGGCGCTCGGCCGGGCGCCCCGCGCTCGCCGGAGCGGGCCGGGCCGGCGCCGCCGGACTGCTCGCCGGCGCCCTGGCCGCGCTCGCCGGAACGGCCCTCGCCCGCTGGCTCGACGCGGCCGCCGGCGGCACCCCGACGACACCGGGTGCACTCGTGCAGGGCATGCTGTCCGGAGCCTTGGTCGGCGTCGTGTTCCTCGCCGTCGTCTGGCTGGTCGACCGGCGGGACGTGACGCCGCTGCTCGCCGGGGTGCTCCGGCGGCTGGGCAGGGCGGGCCGGCGTGGGCCGGCGGCCCCCGCCGATGGGACGGGCGAGGGCGACATCCCCCCGGAACGGGGTGGCGGGAAGGAGACGGTGTCCCGGTGAGCGGGTGCAGGACGGGTGACCGGCCGACGACTACCGACGAACGGGGGTGGTCGCGGTGACGCAGCCGGCACCGTTTCCCGGCTGGCGCGGCACGGTGGCCCTGCTGCTCGCCTCCAGCACCGGCGGCGTCGGGCAGCACGTCCGCTCGCTGGCCGAAGGGCTGACCGCCGCGGGCGCCTCCGTGCTGGTCTGCGGCCCCGCCGCGACGCAGGAGCAGTTCGACTTCACGGGCGTCGGCGCCCGGTTCCTGCCGGTGGAGATCCCGGCCAGCCCGACCCCGGCCGACGCCCGCGCGGTCACCGCGCTGCGCCGGGCCCTCGCCGCCGAACCGGTCGACGTGCTGCACGCCCACGGCCTGCGCGCCGGGCTCGTCGCCGTGCTCGCTCGGCCCGCCGCCCCGCTCGTGGTCACCTGGCACAACGCGGTGCTCGCCGGCGGCCTGCGCGGTGGCGTGTCGCGCCTCGTCGAGCGGGTCGTCGCCCGGGGCGCCCGGGTGGCGCTCGGCGCCTCCACCGACCTGGTCGAGCGGGCCACCGCGCTGGGCGCGGCGGACGCCCGGCTCGCCCCGGTCGCCGCGCCGGCACTGCCCGCGCCGCGCCGCCGCCGGGCCGCCGTCCGCGCCGAGTTCGGCGTCGGCCAGGACCGGCCGCTGATCCTCTCCGTGGGCCGGCTGCACCCGCAGAAGCGGTACGACGTGCTGGTCGACGCCGCCGCCCGGTGGCGTACCCGGACACCGGCGCCGGTCGTGGTGATCGCCGGCAGCGGCCCCGCCTACCTGCCGCTGGCCGCCCGGATCTCCGCCGCCCGGGCCCCGGTGACCCTGCTCGGGCACCGCACCGACGTGGCCGACCTGCTGGCCGGGGCCGACCTGGCGCTGGTGACCAGCGACTGGGAGGCCCGTCAGCTCTTCGCGCAGGAGGCGATGCGGGCCGGCGTACCACTGGTGGCGACGGCGGTCGGCGGCCTGCCGGAGCTGGTCGGCGACGCCGCGGTGCTGGTGCCGCCGGCGGACGTGGACGCCGTCGACGCGGCCGTACGCGCCCTGCTCGACGACGACGCCGGGCGGGCCGAGCTGGCGCGGCGCGGCGCCGCCCGGGCCGCCTCCTGGCCCACCGAGGCGGACACCCTTGCCCAGCTGGCGGCGCTCTACGCCGAGCTGGCCCCGCACGGCGCCGGACCGGCCGCCCCCGGCGCCGACGCCCCGTCGACGGGACGCCGGTGATGCGGCGCAGAATCGCCCCGATCCTGCTGACCCTGGTCGTGGTGGCGCTGGGCATCACCGCGCTGACCGCCCGCCCCGAACGGGCGGCGTCGCCCGGGCGTACCGCCGACTTCGTGGTGTTGGTCGGGGTTGCCGGGCTGCGCTGGGAGGACGTCGACCCGCAGACCACGCCGACGTTGTGGCGGATGGCCCAGAACGGCTCGATCGGCTCCCTGTCGGTCCGATCCGCGCACCGCCCGACCTGCCCGGTGGACGGCTGGCTGACCCTCGGCGCCGGCAGCTACGCCGCCTGGAACGGCAGCCGTCAGGCCGGGGGCTGTCCACCGGCCCAGGTGACGGTCGAGCAGCCCGACGGCATCGGCGCGAACCTGCCCGACCAGGAGAGCGTCGTCCTGCACAACCAGGAGCGGCTGCCCTGGGGCACGGTGCCCGGCGCGCTGGCGGAGTCCGTGCGCTGCTCGGTGGCGGTCGGGCCCGGCGCGGCCGTGGCCGCCGCCCGACCGTTCGGCCGCGTCGACCGGTACGCGCCGGCGCTCCCGGCGGACCCGACGGGCCTGCTCGGCTCCTGCGTGCTGAGCATCGTCGACCTCGGCACGGTCACCGGCGAGGACCCGGCGGCCCGGGCCGCGGTCGCTCGGGAGGCGGACGCCCGCCTGGCCCGGGTGCTGGCCGCCCGGCCGCCCCGCTCGCTGGTGCTCGTCGCCGGGGTGTCCGACACCGACGCCCCGTCCCGGCTGCACGTCGCCGTCGCCGACGGGCCGGGTTGGGAAGGCGGGTGGCTCACCTCGGCCAGCACCGGCCGCGAGGGGTACCTGCAACTGGTCGACCTCGCGCCGACCGCGCTCACCGCGCTGGGCCGGCCGATGCCCGAACGGCTCTTCCTCGGCCGCCCCGCCGAGTCGGTCGGCGGGCGGCCGGCGGACCTCGCCGCCGCGATCGCCGCGCCGGCGGACGCCGACCGGGAGGCGGCCGCCCAGCGCCGGGTGGCCGACTGGTTCTTCACCCTGCTGGCCGGCGCCCAGGTGCTGCTGGCCGTGGCGGTGCTGCCGCTGCTGCGCCGGGCCCGCCGGCACGCCGGCCCGTACGGCCCGGAGCCGGTCTCGCGGCGGGTGGTGGCGGTCGTGGAGCTGCTGCTGGTCGCGGCGGCCCTCGCCGTCCCGGCCGCGCTGCTGGCCGACGCCGTGCCCTGGTGGCGCGGGGACCACGCGGGCGTCTACTTCGCCGGGGTGACCGTGCTGCTGCTGGTCGCCGCGACCGCCGTGGTGCGGCTCGCGCCCGGGCACGCGAGCACGCTCGGTCCGCTCGGTGCGGTGGCCGGCCTGACCACGCTGGCCGTGGGGCTGGACGTGCTCACCGGCGCCCGCCTCCAGCTCAACGGGGTGGTCGGCTACTCCGCCCTGGAGGGCGGCCGGTACGCCGGGCTGGGCACCGTCGGGCTCGGGGTGTTCCTGGCCGGGTCCCTGCTGAGCGCGGGATGGCTGGCCCAGCGGGTCCGCCGGTCCTGGCGGCCGCCCGTGATGGTGGCCGTCGGCGGCGCCGCCGTGCTGGTCGTCGGCAGCCCGTACCTGGGGGCCGACCCGATCGGCGCGATCGCGCTGACCGCCGGGCTGAGCGTCGCCGCGGCGATCAGCGCCGGCGGCTGGCTGACGATCAGCAGGCTCGCCTGGGCCACCATGGCCGGGCTCGCGCTGACGATCGGCTTCGCGGTGCTCGACCTGCGCCGGCCCGCCGCCGAGCGGGGCAGCCTCGGCCGGTTCCTGGCCGCCGTCGGTGACGGCACCGGCGGGCTCACCGTGCACCGCTCCAGCACGGCCAACTTCGAGACCCTGGTCAACAGCCCGCTGACGGTGCTGGCCCTGGCCGGCGCCCTGCTGGTCTGGTTCGCCCTGCTCCAGCCGTGGGGCGGGCTGATGCGGCTGTTCGGCATCTACCCGGCGATGCGGGCGGCGATGGCCGGCACCGCCGTCGCCGCGGTGATCGGCGGGGTACTGGGCGGCGACGCCCTGGACGTGGCCGGCGCGGCCGCCGCCCTGGTGGTGCCGATGGCGGCGCTGGCCGCGCTGCGGGTGCTCGACCACTCCACCGACCGCACGCTGCCCGACGCGGCCCGCCCACGCGACGAGGGGCCCGGCGGTACGGGCGACGGCTCCGGCGGGGACACCGGCGGGGGACCGGACGGCGCCGGCCCGGACCGCCCGGCACCGCCCGGCGCGGGGCCGGGCGCCGCCCGTACCCCCGATGCGGGTGCGGGACCGGCCACGGCGGCGGCGCCCCCGGCTCCGCGCGCCCCGGGCCCGGCGACCGGGGCGGCCGGACCGACGGCCGCAACCGGCGCGGGGGAGCGCGCGCCGGCCGGCCTGGCATCGACCGAGGTCACCGCCGGCTGAGGCGCGGGCGGGACGTCCCGCAGCCCGCTCCGGGTGCGCCCGGCGGGTGGGCCGGGAGAGGTGTTACCGTGGAATCCCGTGGATCGCGTGATCACTTGGCTGATCGGCACGGCGGTCTGCACGACCGCGACGGACGACACGGGAGCAGGCCTTGGCCCCTTCAGCACGGACGACCAGGCACATTTTCGTCACCGGGGGAGTCGCCTCCTCGCTGGGTAAGGGCCTCACCGCCTCCAGCCTCGGCAACCTGCTCACCGCGCGCGGCCTGCGCGTGGTCATGCAGAAGCTCGACCCCTACCTCAACGTCGACCCGGGGACGATGAACCCGTTCCAGCACGGCGAGGTCTTCGTCACCGAGGACGGCGCCGAGACCGACCTTGACGTCGGGCACTACGAGCGGTTCCTGGACCGGGCGCTCTCCGGCAAGGCGAACGTCACCACCGGGCAGATCTACTCGGAGGTGATCGCCAAGGAGCGGCGCGGCGAGTACCTGGGCGACACCGTCCAGGTCATCCCGCACATCACCAACGAGATCAAGTCGCGGATCCTGGCGATGGCCGACCCGGACGACGACGGCCAGGTTCCGGACGTGGTGATCACCGAGGTCGGCGGCACCGTCGGCGACATCGAGTCGCTGCCGTTCCTGGAGTCGATCCGCCAGGTCCGCCACGACCTGGGCCGCGACAACTGCTTCTACCTGCACGTCTCGCTGGTGCCGTACCTGGCGCCGTCGGGCGAGCTGAAGACGAAGCCGACCCAGCACTCGGTGGCCCAGCTGCGCAGCATCGGCATCCAGCCCGACGCGCTGGTGCTGCGCTGCGACCGGGAGATCCCCGACAAGGTCAAGCAGAAGCTGTCGCTCTACTGCGACGTCGACCGCGAGGCCGTCACCGCCGCCCCGGACGCGCCGAGCATCTACGACATCCCGAAGGTGCTGCACCGCGAGGGCCTCGACGCGTACGTGGTGCGCCGGCTCGGCCTCTCCTTCCGGGACGTCGACTGGGCCAGCTGGGACGACCTGCTGGACCGGGTGCACCAGCCCCGGCACACCGTCACCGTCGCCGTGGTCGGCAAGTACGTCGACCTGCCCGACGCGTACCTGTCGGTCAGCGAGGCGATCCGGGCCGCCGGCTTCGGCCACCGGTCCCGGGTGCAGCTGCGCTGGGTGCCCAGCGACGAGTGCGTCACCCCGTCCGGCGCGGCAGCCGCCCTGGCCGGCGTCGACGGCATCGTCATCCCCGGCGGCTTCGGGGTGCGCGGCATCGAGGGCAAGATCGGCACCGCCCGGTACGCCCGGGAGAACGGCATCCCGCTGCTCGGCCTCTGCCTCGGCCTGCAGTGCATGACCATCGACGTGGCCCGGCACCTGGCCGGCCTCGACGGCGCCAACTCGCTGGAGTTCGACGAGGAGGCCGCGCACCCGGTCATCGCCACCATGGCCGACCAGGAGGACATCGTGGCCGGCAGGGGCGACCTGGGCGGCACCATGCGGCTGGGCGCGTACCCGGCGGCGCTCGCCGAGGGCTCGCTGGTCGCCGAGGCGTACGGCAGCACCGAGGTCAGCGAGCGGCACCGGCACCGGTACGAGGTGAACAACGCTTACCGCGACGCGCTGACCAAGGCGGGCCTGCACATCTCCGGCACCTCGCCCGACGGGCGGCTGGTCGAGTTCATCGAGTTGGACCGGGACCTGCACCCGTTCTTCGTGGCCACCCAGGCGCACCCGGAGCTGAAGAGCCGGCCGACCCGGCCGCACCCGCTGTTCGCCTCCTTCGTGAAGGCGGCGGTGGCCTACTCGGAGGCCGACCAGCTCCCCGTCGACCTGGAGGCCGCCGAGAGCGCGGCGGCGCAGAACGCCGCCCGCAACGGTGGCGCCGCCGCGAAGGCGACGTCGGCCTCGTGAGCGAGCGTAGCGAGCGAACCATCGGGCACCGCAGCGCGGCGCCTCGCGCCGCTGGCACGCGAAGCGGGGCGGCGGCGTGAGCGAGCGGGGCACCGGGCCCGACAGCGGCGTGCGCGCCGTCGAGCACCGCTACGAGGTGCGCTCCCGCACCGAGCGCTACCGGGGTCGGATCTTCGACGTGGTCAGCGAGGAGGTGACCATGCCGGGCGGCGGGACGGGGGTCCGCGACTTCGTCCGGCACGTCGGCGCGGTCGCCGTGGTGGCGCTCGACTCCGCCGGCCAGGTGGTGCTGATCCGCCAGTACCGGCACCCGGTGGGGCGGCACCTGTGGGAGCTGCCGGCCGGGCTGACCGACGTCTCCGGTGAGGACCTGGCCGCCGCCGCGGTCCGGGAGTTGGCCGAGGAGGTCGACCTCACCGCGGGGCGGATCGACGTCCTGGTGGACCTGCACAGCTCACCGGGCTTCACCAACGAGCTGGTCCGGGTCTTCCTGGCCCGGGACCTGGCCGACGTGCCGGCGGAGCAACGGCACGAGCGTCACGAGGAGGAGGCCGACCTCCAGGTCGTCCGCATCGACCTGGACGAGGCGGTCCGCATGGTCCTCGCGGGCGAGATCACCAACGCCTCCTGCGTGGCCGGGCTGCTCGCCGCCGCCCGGGCCCGCGACACCGGCTGGTCGGCGCTGCGCCGGGCCGACGCGCCCCTGCCGGGCTGAGCCGGGAAGAACGTGAAGGGGCCGTGCGGTACGTCCGCACGGCCCCTTTCGTCGTTCCGGGTCGTCAGTCGCGCAGCGGCCGGCCCTGCCCGTCGACGCCACCGTTGATCAGGATCAGGACGCCGTCGACGAGGCCCCAGATGCCGCCGATGCCGCACGTCACGAGGGACACGATGAGCTGGATGACGCCGGTCTTGGTGTCGCCCATGTAGAAGCGGCCGACGCCGAAGGTGCCCAGCACGATCTGCAGGACGCCCGCGACGACCTTGCTCTTGTCGGAGACACCCGACGGGTACCCGGGCTGGTTGGGGAAGCCGGGCTGGTAAGGAGGTGTGGTCATGAGGCGACACCCTAGTGATCCACTGCTCTCCTGTCCGCAGCGGCACCCGAAGAGTGGGACGATAATGGATGAACACTGTCCTGACGGCTGAGGCGCGGGTCCCACCGCCGGCCCGGTTCACGCCTGACACATCGTCAGCGGGTGCGGGCACCGGATGTCACTGTGCTGCCTCATCGGGGGCGGCGACGCGCCTAGACTGCCGCCGGCGGGACCGGTGGACCGCGGCGGCAAAGGGGCCGTCGTGGCACCGCGCAGTCGGGGGAGCGCAGCCCCGAAGAGAGGTGTCTGCATCGTGAAGGTCGGAATCCCACGCGAGGTCAAGAACCACGAGTACCGCGTGGCGATCACGCCGGCGGGCGTCAACGAGTTCGTCCGCAGCGGTCACCAGGTCTTCGTCGAGTCCGGCGCCGGCGTCGGGTCCAGCATCGGCGACGACGAGTTCACCGCCGCCGGTGCCAAGATCCTGGCCACCGCCGACGAGGTGTGGGAGACCGCCGAGCTGGTGCTCAAGGTCAAGGAGCCGATCGCCGAGGAGTACCACCGGATGCGCGAGGGGCAGGTGCTCTTCACCTACCTGCACCTGGCCGCCTCGAAGGCGTGCACCGACGCGCTGGTCGACCGCAAGGTCACCGGCATCGCGTACGAGACCGTCGAGCTGCCCGACCGGTCGCTGCCGCTGCTCGCCCCGATGTCCGAGGTGGCCGGTCGCCTCGCCCCGCAGGTGGGCGCCTACCACCTCCAGCGGCAGGGCGGCGGGCGCGGCATCCTGATGGGCGGCGTCTCCGGTGTGTACGCCGCGAAGACGGTGGTCATCGGCGCCGGCGTCTCCGGCATGAACGCCGCCGCGATCGCGCTCGGCCTGCAGGCCGAGGTGCTGCTGCTGGACAAGAACGTCGCCCGGCTGCGCCAGGCCGACGCCATCTACCGGGGCCACCTGCAGACGGTCGCCTCCAACGCGTACGAGATCGAGCGGGCCGTGCTGGACGCGGACCTCGTCATCGGCGCGGTGCTGGTGCCCGGCGCGAAGGCCCCGACCCTGATCTCCAACGAGCTGGTCTCCCGGATGAAGCCGGGCAGCGTGCTTGTCGACATCTCCATCGACCAGGGCGGCTGCTTCGAGGACTCGCGTCCCACCACGCACGCCGAGCCGACCTACCAGGTGCACGACTCGATCTTCTACTGCGTGGCGAACATGCCGGGCGCGGTGCCGCACACCAGCACCTACGCGCTGACCAACGTCACCCTGCCGTACGCGCTGGAGCTGGCCAACCACGGCTGGCGCGAGGCGCTGCGTCGCGACCCGGCGCTGGCGCT
This sequence comes from Micromonospora sp. AMSO12t, assembly GCF_008806585.1. Lineage (NCBI taxonomy): Bacteria > Bacillati > Actinomycetota > Actinomycetes > Micromonosporales > Micromonosporaceae > Micromonospora > Micromonospora sp. AMSO12t. The sequence continues at coordinate 3,990 of NZ_WAAS01000105.1, read as the reverse complement.
GGGCCTGAACACCCACGACGGGCAGGTCACCTACGGCCCGGTCGCCGAGGCGCACGGCATGGCGCCCCTCGCGCTGGCCGACGCGCTGGCCTGAGAGGTGGCGGGCTGACCGGCACACCGGACGGGGCCGGCGCGGGCGTGGAGCCCGCGCCGGCCCTGCGTCGTGCCGTCCGCGGCTACCTCGACCACCTCACCGTCGAACGGGGACTGTCGGCGAACACGCTCGCGTCGTACCGACGGGACCTGGAGCGCTACCTGGCCACCCTGGCGGCGGCCGGCGTGCCGGACCTGGCCGCCGTCGGCCCGGGGCAGGTCGAGGCGCACCTGGCCCGGCTGCGCGCCGGCGACGAGGAGCATCCGCCGCTCGCGGTGGCCTCCGCCGCGCGGGCGGCCAGCGCGGTACGCGGCCTGCACCGGTTCGCGCTGCGCGAGGGGCTGGCCGGCGCCGACCCGAGCCGGGACGTCCGCCCGCCCACGCCGCCGCGCCGGCTGCCCCGCGCGCTGCCGGCCGACGCCGTGGTGCGGCTGCTGGAGACCGCCGGGTCGCTGACCGCCGCCGGCGACCAGGCGCCGCTCGCGCTGCGCGACCGGGCGCTGCTGGAGTTCCTGTACGGCACCGGGGCGCGGATCTCCGAGGCGGTCGGCGCCGCCGTGGACGACCTGGACGTGGACGAGGGCACCGTGCTGCTGCGCGGCAAGGGCGGCCGCACCCGGCTCGTCCCGGTCGGGGGGTACGCCGTCGAGGCGGTACGGGCCTGGCTGGTGCGGGCCCGCCCCGGGCTCGCCGCCGCCGGCCGGGGCACCCCGGCGGTCTTCCTCAACGCCCGCGGCGGCGCGTTGACCCGGCAGGGCGCGTGGACCATCCTGCGTCGCGCCGCCCAGCGGGCCGGGCTGCCGGTGGACGGCCCGGAGGCGGTCTCCCCGCACACCCTGCGCCACTCCTACGCCACCCACCTGCTCGACGGCGGCGCGGACGTACGGGTGGTGCAGGAACTGCTCGGCCACGCCTCGGTGACCACCACCCAGGTCTACACCCTGGTCACGGTCGAGCGGCTGCGCGAGGTGTACGCCACCGCCCATCCCCGGGCGCGGGGGTGACCCGTCCGGCTCCGGTCCCGGTCCCGCTCCCGGCTCCGGCTCCGGCCCCGCCCCGGGCGTGGGGCCGACCGTCGGCCGTCCCGCCGGGGCCGGCCGGACCCCGGTCCGCTCCGGTGGCCGCCGGCCGGTTCACGCGGCGCGACGGCGCCCGGGGCGGGCGCGCGGTGCACGCCGCCGGTGGCTGGCCTGGTCGGCGGGGCGGCGACACGCCGAGCGGGTGCGACCGGGCCGCCGGGCGGTGGCGTACAGTCGGCATCGGCGCGGACCTCCTGGGGCGATGGTGATGCAGACCGGGGTGCGCAGCGGCGCCGCGAAGGACGTCGGACGGCTCCGACGCCGGGTGGTCGTCGGGAGGGGGCAACGAGCACATGGCTGGCAACGGTGACCGTGCCGAGACCTGGACGTCGGAGCTCCGCGAGCAGCAGGCCACGCTCGGGGCGGATCTCGGTCCGGCGGATCCGGCGGCATACACGATGCGTAAGCCGATTCCCGAGCCGATGCCGACCGACCGGCACGGCCCGGCGCGGATCATCGCGATGGCCAACCAGAAGGGTGGTGTGGGCAAGACCACCACGACCATCAACCTGGGCGCCGCACTGGCCGAGTACGGCCGCAAGGTGCTGCTTGTCGACTTCGACCCGCAGGGCGCCCTCTCGGTCGGGCTGGGGGTCAACCCGCACAACCTCGACCTGTCGGTCTACAACCTGCTCATGCAGGACGACGTCACCGCCGAGGACGTCCTGATCAAGACCGACGTGGCGGGGCTGCACCTGCTGCCCGCCAACATCGACCTCTCCGCGGCCGAGATCCAGCTGGTCAACGAGGTCGCCCGGGAGATGGCCCTGGCCCGCGTGCTCCGGTCGGTCCGCAAGGAGTACGACTACATCCTGATCGACTGCCAGCCCTCGCTGGGCCTGCTGGCGATCAACGCGCTGACCGTGGCGCACGGCGTGCTCATCCCGCTGGAGTGCGAGTTCTTCAGCCTGCGCGGGGTGGCCCTGCTGCTGGACACCATCGACAAGGTGCGCGAGCGGCTCAACTTCGACCTGGAGCTCGAGGGCATCCTCGCCACCATGTACGACAGCCGCACCACCCACTGCCGCCAGGTGCTCCAGCGGGTGGTGGAGGCCTTCGGCGACAAGGTCTACCAGACGGTGATCACCAAGACCGTCAAGTTCCCCGAGTCCACCGTCGCCGGTGCCCCGATCACCACGCTCGACCCGGCTTCGTCCGGCGCCCGCAACTACCGTCAGCTGGCCCGCGAGGTGATCGCCGCCCAGGCCGAGCGGTAGGCCGGCGTGCACCTTCGCGCCGAGCCGGCCGGGGCGTGGACTACGGTCTTCCGGTGACCGCGCCACCCCTCGACCCTCCGACGACGCCGGAGCAGCCGCCCGTACGGGCCGCCGAGGCCGTCGCCGAGGTGCCGACGGATCCGGCCGGCGTGCCCGAGGCGGCGGTGGAGAGCGGCGGGTTCACCGTCCGGCTGGCGAACTTCACCGGCCCGTTCGACCTGCTGCTCCAGCTCATCGGCAAGCACAAGCTCGACGTGACCGAGGTGGCGCTGCACCGGGTCACCGACGAGTTCATCGCCTACATCCGCGCGATGGGCGACCAGTGGGACCTGGACGAGGCCAGCGAGTTCCTGCTCATCGCCGCGACGCTGCTCGACCTGAAGGCGGCCCGGCTGCTGCCCGCCGCCGAGGTCGAGGACGAGGAGGACCTCGCGCTGCTGGAGGCGCGGGACCTGCTCTTCGCCCGGCTGTTGCAGTACAAGGCGTACAAGGAGGCGGCGGCGCACATCGCCGCGCTGGAGGAGGTCGGCGGCCGGCGCTACCCCCGCGCGGTCACCCTGGAGGCCCGGTACGCCGACGCGCTGCCCGACCTGGTGCTCGGCATCGGCCCGGAACGGCTGCTGAAGCTGGCGATCAGGGCGATGACGCCGAAGCCGGTGCCCGAGGTCTCCATCGCCCACGTGCACATGGTCCGGGTCAGCGTCCGGGAGCACGCGGGCATCCTCACCGAGCGGCTGCGCCGGGTCGGCACGGCCACCTTCTCGCTGCTCTGCGCCGACTGCGAGGCCACCCTGGAGGTGGTGGCCCGGTTCCTGGCCCTGCTGGAGCTCTACCGGGAGGGCCTGGTCGCCTTCGTCCAGGAGCAGGCCCTGGAGGAGCTGACCGTACGTTGGACCGGTCCCGCCGACGGCGGCCCCGACCTGCACGTCGACGAGTACGCCGGCACCCCGCCCGAGTCGGCGGGCTCCGATCCGTTGCCGGCCGCGTCGGCCGAGCGGCGGCCGGTGTCGGACGGCATGGCCGAGTCGGCCTCGACGTTGGCCGAGCCGGCGGGCTCCGGCCTGCTGCCGGCGGCGGCCGAGCGGCGGCCGGTGTGGGACGGCACGGCGGACGAGAGCGGCTCAGACGCGGTCGCAGGTGCGCTGCCGGCCGACACCGCATCGGCGGCGGACGCCGGGCCGGCCGTGCTCGACAGCGACTCGATGCCGGGTGCGACGGCGGACACCGAATCGGTGGTCGACAACGGATCGGCGCCGCCTGCGGTGGCGGACGTCGGTTCGGTGGCCGACGCCGGAACGGCAGAGGCTGACAGCGGGGCGGCGTCGGGTGTGGAGGCGCTGGAGAGCGGGACGTCGCCGGGTGTGGCGGCGGACGAGAGCGGGGCGGCGACGCCGGAGGAGCGAGCGGGATGAGCAGCGACGAGCGTCGGGACTCCCTGGCCGACCAGGCCGCCGCCTGGGTGCCGCCCTGGCAGCGCCCCACGACCCCCGCCGCGGCCCCCGAAGCCGGAGATCTTGGTAGTTCCGCGCCCCCTGAGGGGCCTGAACCTACCAAGATCTCCGAGGACTCCGACGCCGCACGGGAGGCGGGTGCGGGGGCG
>NZ_WAAS01000104.1:0-20785 GCF_008806585.1 Micromonospora sp. AMSO12t | reverse complement strand
CGGCTCAGGGCCGGCGGGGCTCGGGGACGGTCGGTCCGCCGTGCTGGCGGTAGAGGGCGTGGGAGCGCACGGCGAGATCCTTGGTGGCCGACGAGTTGGCCCAGGTGCCGAGCACGATCGCCGCGCCGGGCACCACCTTGGCGAAGACCCGCTTCGCCGCGCGTACCCCGGCCATCTGGGCCAGTCGCACGCCGAGGCGCAGCATGACCTTGCCGAGCGGGTTCTGCCCCCCGCTGCCGAAGAGGGCCCCGGCGCGCTCCCGGCCGGCGGCCACCCCGAGCGCGAGCCGGGCGCTCTCGGCGACCTTGTGCACCTTCTGCAGCACCAGCAGGTCGGTCGCCCGGTCGCCGTGCAGCGGGTCGACCCCGTACGCGGCGGCGACGTGCAGCACCATCCGGGCCTGCGTCCAGGCCAGGATCCCCACGTCGATCACGGCGCCGGGCAGCCCGGCGGCGCCCGAGACCGCCCCGGAGAGCCGGGCGTGGTTGACGAACTTGCGTACCGCCTGCTCCGCCAGGGCCTCGGCGGAGACGCCGGGCTGCTCGGCCCGGGCCCGCGCGGCCCACTGCGCCGCCTCCGGCCCCAGCCGGCGTACGGCCTCCAGGGCGAGGTGCTCGGGGGCGTACTGCGGGTCCTCCCGCATCCGGTCCCAGAGCTTCAGCGGCGGCGCCTCGGTGGCCTCCTGCGTCGGTGCCGGAACCACGGCCGGCGGCTGAGGTCCTCCGGCGACGCGCTGGTCGTCGGCGGGCGCGGGATCGGTCACAGGGTCTCCCGGGGGTCGGAGAGGTCGGCGGTGACGGGTCAGCGGCGGTTCTGGAGCTTGGCCGCGAGACCCCGGAGCTTCTGCTGGGTGCCGGGCTTGGCCAGCTCGCGACGGCCACGGTCGACCATCTGCTGACCCTTGGGCGAACGCAGGAAGGTGCTGATCCGCTGCATCAGTGACATGTCGTCCTCCAGTCGGTGGTGCCTGTTCCATGTGTACCTCGGAGCGACAACACATGTACCCCGGATGCGCGAACCGCAACCGTCCACTGTGGTTGGTAGAAGCCTACTGCCCGGCCTCCAGGCACGCCGCGACGACCTTGGAGGCGCGCCACTCGTGCTTGGCGTAGTGCTCCGGGTAGGCGGAGATCTGCACCGCCTGGGCGGCGTCGGTGAGCCGCATCTGCTGCCAGCCCGGCACCCGCGCCAGCGCCGAGAGGAACTGTCGGGTGGCGAACTCCGGGTCCATCAGCTCACCGACCTCGCCCCAGCCGCTGCTGGAGCGCTGCTGGAACAGCCCGACCGAGTCGTGGTCCCACCCGATGCCCTGGTGCGGGTACTCGCGGGACTCGGGGAGCACCCCGCTGGCGACGTTGTAGAGGTTGCTCTCCTGCATCGCGGTGGCGACCGCGATCACCAGCGCGCGCCGGGGCATCCCCATCTCGCGCCCGGTCCGCACGATCTCCTCGGCGTTCTCCATCTGGGCGTCGTCGAGCCCGACGACCGGGGCGGGGTCGATCGGCTTGCGGGTGGTCTTCTCCGGTGCCGGGGTGGTGGTGTCCGGGTCGGCGGAGTCGTCCCCGCGCCCTGGGCGACGGCGGTCAGGCCGAGGCAGCACAGCACGCCGGTGGCGAGGGCGATCCGGGCCCGGGCGGGCCCGCGTGTCAGCAGGTGGGCGTACGCCCCGGCAGCGCGGAGGGCGGTTGACCGAACGTACGAGGGGGTATCGTTCGAACGGCCAACCGGGTCACCGGGGGCGATCTGGTCGTCGAGGGTGCGGTCGTCACGCATCAGCCGAGGCTAGGCAGGCCCACCCGCCGATCACCCCGGGTGATCTCGTGGCTTTCCTCACGATATGGGCTGGGCCGGGTGGACGCCCCTGCCGCCCCGGGCAGCCCGGGGGACGGACCTCGCGGACCGGTCAGACCTCCGGGTCGCCCCGGCCCGCCCCTGCGCGCCCGGAACACGGACAAACCCCCACCGTCCGGCCCATGATCCCCAAACTCGCCCGTTCGGCCGATAGCCTGGTCGTCCTGACGGTCAACGTTCCTCGTCCGCCGGTGGGCTTGCGGGCATACGCCCGATTACCGGACAGGTGACGACCCGCGGCGGGGCGCGGCGAGGAATGCACGAGGATGGCGGGTACGTTCCCCGAACCGGGTGCCCTCGCGCGGCGACCCGTACGCACGACCAGGGAGGTCCGCACCGGTGCTCGACCCACACGAGCTCTACGAGCTCACCGACGATCTGCCCGACCTCGGTCAGCCGGTCCTGATCCAGACCCTCACCGGCTTCGTCGACGCCGGCAGCGCCACCCGACTGGCCAGGGAGCAGCTGCTCACCTCCCTGGACGCCCGCCCGATCGCGCGGTTCGACGTCGACCAGCTCTTCGACTACCGCTCGCGCCGCCCGGTGATGACCTTCGTCGAGGACCACTGGGAGTCGTACGACGCCCCGGCGCTGGAGCTGCACCTGCTCCGCGACGACGACGAGACCCCCTTCCTGCTGCTCACCGGCCCGGAGCCGGACCTGCAGTGGGAGCGCTTCGTGGCCGCGGTGGCCGGCATCTCCGCGCGGCTGGACGTCCGGCTCACCGTCGGGCTCAACTCGATCCCGATGGCCGTGCCGCACACCCGGCCCGCCGGGGTGACCGCACACGCCACCCGCCGCGAGCTGATCGCCGGCTACGAGCCGTGGTTGCAGCGGGTGCAGGTGCCGGGCAGCGTCGGGCACCTGCTGGAGTACCGCCTCGGCGAGCTGGGCCGTGACGCCCTCGGTTTCGCCGCCCACGTGCCGCACTACGTGGCGCAGACGGAGTACCCCGCCGCCGCCGAGGTGCTGCTCGCCTCCGTGTCCCGCAGCACCGGGCTGCTGCTGCCCCGCGACGGGCTGCGTTCGGCGGCCGAGGTGGTCCGGGTGGAGATCGACCGGCAGGTCGCCCAGACCGACGACGCCGCCCAGCTGGTGCAGGCCCTCGAGGAGCAGTACGACGCGTTCGCGCGCGGCCGGGGCGAGAGGAACCTGCTGGCCGCCGAGGCCGGGCCACTGCCCACCGCCGACGAGCTGGGCGCCGAACTGGAGCGGTTCCTGGCCGAGCAGACCCGCCCGGGCGACACCCCGGGCAGCTGAACCGGCGACACGCGCGGGGATGGGGCAGGCTGGTCACATGCGCCTGGCGACCTGGAACGTGAACTCGGTGAAGGCCCGCCTGCCCCGGCTGCTGGACTGGTTGGCGGGCACGGGCCCCGACGTCGTCTGCCTCCAGGAGACGAAGTGCCCCGACGGCGCCTTCCCGGTGGCCGAGGTGGGCGAGCTGGGCTACACGGTGGCCAGCCACAGCGACGGCCGGTGGAACGGGGTGGCGATCCTGTCCCGGGTCGGCCTGGCGGACGTCACGGTGGGGTTCCCCGGCGAGCCGGGCTTCCCCGATCCCGAGGCCCGGGCCATCTCGGCGACCTGCGACGGGGTCCGGGTCTGGTCGGTGTACGTGCCGAACGGCCGGGCCCCGGACGACCCGCACTACGCGTACAAGCTCGCCTGGTTCGCGGCGCTGCGGGACGCGGTCGAGGCGGAGCTGACCGGCGGCCCGCCGCTGGCGGTCTGCGGCGACTTCAACGTGGCGCCCACCGACGCCGACGTCTGGGACCCGGCGCTGTTCACCCACTCCACGCACGTCACCCCCGCCGAGCGGGCGGCCCTCGCGGCGCTGCGCGACCTCGGGCTCTCCGACGTGGTGCCCACGCCGATGAAGGGCCCGCACCCGTTCACCTACTGGGACTACCGGGCCGGCATGTTCCACCAGAACAAGGGCATGCGGATCGACCTCGTGTACGCCTCGGCGCCGTTCGCCCGGGCGGTCCGCTCCGCGTACGTGGACCGGGAGGCGCGCAAGGGCAAGGGGCCCTCCGACCACGCGCCGATCGTGGTCGACGCCGACCTGGTTCCGGCCGTCGAGTCGTTCTGAGCCCCGGCCCCGTCGCTAGGGTGGAGCCATGGCAGTCGTGAAGATCAACGCGATCGACGTCCCTCCCGGCGCGGGCGAGGAGCTGGAGAAGCGGTTCGCCGCCCGGGCCGGGGCGGTGGAGAACTCCCCCGGTTTCCTCGGCTTCGAACTGCTGCGCCCGGTGGCCGGAGAGAACCGCTACTTCGTCTACACCCGCTGGGAGACCGAGGAGGCCTATCGGGCGTGGGCCGCCGGCCCTTCCCGCGCCGCCCACGCCGGGACGGGCGAGAAGCGTCCCCCGGTCGCCTCCGGCGCCACCCTCCTGGAGTTCGAGGTCGTCCAGCAGGTCCCACCCCGCCCCTGACCCGTCGCGCGAGGCGGTACGTGAGTGGGAGCCTGCGTTCAGGGGTTGCGGGAGGAGAGCAGGGTGGCGAAGGCGATGATGTTGTCGGCGTAGCCCGTCCGGCCGCCGAGCCAGTCGCCGCCGCAGGTGATCAGGCGCAGGCCCGCGGGGCCCTCGTCGCCGTAGACCCGCTCCGCCGGCAGCCGCTCCTTGGGGAAGTGCTCCACGGAGTCCACCCGGAACACCACGACCGATCCGTCCGCCCGGGCCACCTCGACGGTGTCGTCCGGGCGCAGCTTGTGCAGGTCGTAGAAGACCGACGGGCCGCGCTTGGTGTCCACGTGCCCGACGATGACCGACGGGCCCGGCTCGCCCGGGGTGGGGCCCCGGTCGTACCAGCCGGTCTCGTCGGCCCGCTCCAGCGGCGGGACGGCGATGGAGCCGTCCCGGGCCTGGCCGACGGGAGCCACCGGGGCGGACACCTTGATCGCGGGAATCGACAGGCGCACCGGCCGGCTGGCCGCCAGCGCGCCGTTCTCGCTGCGGGCCGGCCGGTCCTGTCCCCCGCCGGCGGCCCAGTCGAACGGCCCGGCGGTGCGCCCCAGGCCCGCGCCGGTGGCGAAGACCCCGGCCAGCACCAGCACCACCGCCAGCGGCACCGACCAGGGGCGGCGTCCGGGCGGCCGTGGGCTGCGGGCCGCTGTGGTGGCCGACTGCGGGGCGGGTGCGGGGACCATGACCGGGCTCAGCGACGGGCGGTACGCGGGCGGCGCGCCGACCGGACCGCGAGCACGATGCCGGTCACGATCAGCGCGAGGCCACCCGGAAGCAGCAGCCCGCCGGTGAAGCCACCGCCGCCACCACCACCGAACCCGGTCGCCGGGCCGCGACTGGGCTTCACGGCCTTGACGACCTGGAGCATGGTCGAGGCGGTCTCGCCGTCGCGGCACTCCAGCTTGATCCGGTAGTTGCCGGGCCGGGTGCGCTCCCGCACCATCGGCGCGGCGGTCAGCGTGCCGTGCTGCGGCTGCACCTGCACCCGGCCGAAGGCGTCCGAGACCACGGTGGCGGGGACCGAATTGTCCTGGCAGCTGGCCCGGATCCCCACCAGGAAGCCGGGCTCGACGGTGCTCGGGCTGACCTCGACGAAGACGCGCGGCCCCGGCGGTCCCGGCTGGGGCGCGCCAGCCCGGGCCAGCAGAGCAGCGGTGGGCGGCTGGGCGGCCAGGGCCGGGGCGGCCGCGAGCAGGGGACCGGCGACCACGGTCACGATCGCCAGCGCCACACCGCCGCGGTGCACCGACACGACGCCCCCTCCCGGCGCGTTGGGGCAGTGCCGGGCAACACCAGACACCCGGTCTGCCGTACGGGATGGATCCTCTCATCCCCGGGCGAACATCACATCCGATTCGGCGCGGTCGTCGCGTACCCTCGGGTCGTTGTGACCTTCACCGACTCCCCCGCCGCCGCCGTCCCCGCGCCCGCCGCCGCCCGGACGATCCGGACCTTCCATCCGCGCCGTGGCCGGATGAGCAGCCGCCAGACGGACGCCCTCGACCGGCTCTGGCCGGTCTACGGCCTGGACGTGCCGGAGCGGCCCGGCACGCCGGTGGACCTGGCCGGCCTGTTCGGCCGGCGGGCCCCGCTGGTGCTGGAGATCGGCTCCGGGATGGGCGACACCACGGCCGAGATGGCCGCCGCCGACCCCGGTCGAGACTATCTGGCGGTCGAGGTGCACACGCCCGGAATCGCCAACCTGCTGGACCTGGTGGACCGGCACGGCCTGCGCAACGTACGGGTGGCGCAGGGCGACGCCCTGGACCTGGTCACGGGCCTGCCGGAGGCGTCGCTGGACGCCGTGCACGTCTTCTTCCCCGACCCCTGGCCCAAGTCCCGGCACCACAAGCGGCGGATCATCCAGCCGGCCCACGTGGCGCTGCTGCGCTCCCGGCTGGCGCCCGGCGGCACCCTGCACTGCGCGACCGACTGGGCCGAGTACGCCGAGGCGATGCGCCAGACCCTGGACGCCGACCCGGGACTGGTCGACGCGCACGACGGCTTCGCTCCCCGCCCCGCCCACCGCCCGGTCACCAAGTTCGAACGCCGGGCCCTGCGGGCCGGTCGACCGATCTTCGACCTGATCCACCGCCGGTCGTGAGAGGAAGGGCACCCTGTCAACGGATTCCGTTGCACAGGGGGCCCTTCCTGACACCCCGGGCGCGCGGATCCGGTTGGCGCTCGGGGGCATGACCCAGGCACCATGGACGCGCTATGACGCTCACCGCCGCGCTGCCGACAAGCGCCGACCCCGACACCCTCTTCGACGCGTTCGCCGGCTGGGCGAAGGAGCGCGGCCTCGACCTCTACCCCCACCAGGAGGAGGCGGTCATCGAGATCGTCTCCGGCGCCAACGTGATCATGAATACGCCGACCGGCTCCGGCAAGAGCCTGGTCGCGATCGCGGCGCACTTCGCGGCCCTGGCCGACGACCGGACGACCTTCTACACCGCGCCGATCAAGGCGCTGGTGTCGGAGAAGTTCTTCGCCCTCTGCGAGGTCTTCGGCGCCGACAACGTGGGCATGCTGACCGGCGACGCCAGCGTCAACGCCGACGCGCCGATCATCTGCTGCACCGCCGAGATCCTCGCCAACCTGGCGCTGCGCGAGGGCGACCGGGCCGACGTCGGCCAGGTGGTCATGGACGAGTTCCACTTCTACGCCGAGCCCGACCGGGGCTGGGCGTGGCAGGTGCCGATCATCGAGCTGCCGCAGGCCCAGTTCGTCCTGATGTCCGCCACGCTGGGCGACACCACCCGCTTCGTCGACGACCTGACCCGGCGTACCGACCGGCCCACCGCCGTCGTCCGCTCCGCCGAGCGGCCGGTCCCGCTGATCTTCTCGTACGCGATGACGCCGCTGCACGAGACCCTGGAAGAGCTGCTGGAGACGAAGCAGGCACCCGTCTACGTCGTGCACTTCACCCAGGCCGCCGCCCTGGAACGCGCCCAGGCGCTGATGAGCGTCAACGTCTGCACCCGCGCCGAGAAGGACATGATCGCCACCGCGATCGGGAACTTCCGGTTCACCTCCGGGTTCGGCAAGACCCTGTCCCGGCTGGTGCGCCACGGCATCGGCGTGCACCACGCCGGGATGCTGCCCAAGTACCGCCGGCTCGTCGAGACCCTGGCCCAGGCCGGCCTGCTCAAGGTCATCTGCGGCACCGACACCCTCGGCGTCGGGATCAACGTGCCGATCCGCACCGTGCTCTTCACCGGCCTGTCCAAGTACGACGGGGTGCGCACCCGGCTGCTCAAGGCGCGCGAGTTCCACCAGATCGCCGGCCGGGCCGGGCGGGCCGGGTTCGACACCGTCGGCCGGGTGGTCGTGCAGGCCCCCGAGCACGTCATCGACAACGAGAAGGCGCTCGCCAAGGCTGGCGACGACCCGAAGAAGCGGCGCAAGGTGGTGCGCAAGAAGCCGCCGGAGGGGTCGATCGGCTGGGGCAGGCCCACCTTCGACCGCCTGGTCGAGGCCGAGCCGGAGCCGCTCACCTCCAGCTTCCAGGTCAGCCACTCGATGCTGCTCAACGTCATCGGCCGTCCCGGCGACGCGTTCGCCGCGATGCGGCACCTGCTCACCGACAACCACGAGGACCGCGCCGCCCAGCGCCGGCACATCCGGCGGGCCATCGCCATCTACCGGGCGCTGCGCGCGGGCGGGGTCGTCGAGCAGCTCGACGAGCCCGACGAGACCGGGCGGCGGGTCCGCCTCACCGTCGACCTCCAGCTCGACTTCGCCCTCAACCAGCCGCTCTCGCCGCTGGCGCTGGCCACGATCGAACTGCTCGACGTCGAGTCCCCCGCGTACGCCCTCGACGTGCTCTCGGTGGTCGAGTCGATCCTGGACGACCCGCGCCAGGTGCTCTCCGCGCAGCAGTTCAAGGCGCGCGGCGAGGCGGTCGCCGCGATGAAGGCCGAGGGCATCGAGTACGAGGCCCGCCTCGAACTCCTCGACGGGGTGACCCACCCGAAGCCCCTCGCGGAGCTGCTGGACTCGGCGTACGAGATGTACCGGCAGGGGCACCCGTGGGTGGCCGACCACCAGCTCTCCCCCAAGTCCGTCGTCCGGGACATGTACGAGCGGGCGATGACCTTCACCGAGTACGTGCAGTTCTACGGGCTGACCCGGTCGGAGGGCCTGGTCCTGCGCTACCTCGCCGACGCGTACAAGACGCTGCGGCAGACGGTGCCCGAGGACGCCAAGACCGAGGAGCTGGTCGACCTCATCGAGTGGCTCGGCGAGCTGGTCCGGCAGGTCGACTCCAGCCTCATCGACGAGTGGGAGCGGCTGCGCAACCCCACCGACGCCGCCGAGGCGGCCGAGGCGCTGGACGACCGCGTGCCGGCGGTCACCCGCAACGCCCGGGCCTTCCGGGTGCTGGTGCGCAACGCCCTGTTCCGCCGGGTCGAGCTGGCCGCCCTGCGCCGCTGGTACGACCTCGGCGAGCTGGACGCCGCGTCGGGCTGGGACGCGGACGCCTGGGCCGACGCGCTGGAGCCGTACTTCGAGGCGTACGACTCGATCGGGGTGGGGCCGGACGCGCGCGGCCCGGCGCTGCTCATGATCGAGCAGGGCCGGGAGCGGTGGACGGTCCGGCAGATCCTCGACGACCCCGAGGACGACCACGACTGGGGCATCAGCGCCGAGATCGACCTCGCGGCCTCCGACGAGGCGGGCGCGGCGGTCGTCCGGATCACCTCGGTCGGCCAGCTCTAGCCACCGCGACGACCGTGGGGGCCGGCTCCGGCCGGGCCCCGCCGCGGTGCTCCGGTGCCCGCAGGCAGGTATCGCGTTGCCGGGGTGAACCGCCCTGGACTAGGTTGACCCCGTGCCCGCCTCGGACAGGGTGCGCCGCCCCTAGCGGCGGCGCGAAACCCCAGACTGCCGAACGCTCTGCGTTTCCGCTCCGCCGCATCAGCGACCCTTCGCCGGTGTGGCCGTCCGAGCTGCCCGGCTCCGCATGCGATGTCCGGAGCCTTTCGTGAACAATTCTGCATCCACCTGTCCCGTCCCCTGTGACGCTCCCCGCTTCCGTCTCCTCCTGACCGTCGTCGTCCCGGGTCGGTGGTCGCGGTGAACGCGCGTGCCCTCACCCTGACCGCGGTGCTGTTGTCGTCGCTGTCGTTCCCGCTGACCATCACCGGGGCGTCTGTCGCGCTTCCCGGCATCCAGCACGACCTCGACACGTCGCTCACGACGGCGCAGTGGGTCGTCAACGGCTACAACCTCTGCTTCGCGGCGTTCCTGGCCTTCGGCGGCTCGCTCGCGGACCTGCTCGGCAAGCGCCGCCTCTTCACCGCCGGGGTCGCGGTCTTCCTCGCCGGCAGCGTGCTGTGCGTGCTGGCCCGGGACGCCACGGTCCTCAACCTCGCACGCGTCCTCGCCGGCACGGGTGCGGCAGCGGCGACGGCGACCGGTCAGTCGATCCTGGCGGCGACCTTCGGCGGACCGGCCCGGACCCGGGTGTTCGGCGCGCTCGGCGCGGTCCTCGGCGTCGGCCTCGCGTTCGGACCCACGATCTCCGGCCTGCTGGTGGACGCGCTCGGATGGCGGGCCGTCTTCGCGGTCCCCGCCGCGCTGGCGGGAGTCGTGCTGCTGGTGTGCCCCTTCCTGCCCGCCCTGCCTGGCGCGAGAAGGAGGATCGACTGGGCCGGCGGCACGCTGTTCACCGCCGCGCTCGCGCTCCTCATCTGGGCCTTCGTCGAGGCACCCGCCCTGGGAGCCTCGCATCCGTCGGTGCTCGCCGCGCTTCTCGCCCTCGTGATCTGCGGGATCGCGTTCGTACGCGTCGAGAAGCACGGCACCGACCCGATGTTCGACCTCGGCCTCCTGCGCGACCGGAGCTTCGTCGGGTACTCGCTGGTCGCCGCGACCATGATGGGACTGCTCGTTCCCCTTCTGGTCTACCTGCCCTCCTACCTCATCGACGTCGCCGGCCTCGACGCCGGACGAGCCGGGCTGTGGATGCTCATGCTCACCCTGCCCTCGGTGGCCCTGCCCCCGGTCGGCGCGGCGGTCGCGCATCGCTCGCCCCGCCTGCTGTCGGTCGGGGCGATCGCCCTCGGCACGGCCGGCATGTTCACCCTCACCACCATCGGGCCCGACAGCACACCGGGTTCCCTCCTGCTCCCGCTGCTGCTGATCGGGACCGGTGTCGGCGCCACCACGGGCGTGATCGACGGACTCGCCATCTCCAGCGCGCCCGTCCGACGGGCCGGCACCGTGGCCGGGCTGTTCAACACCGGCCGGCTCGTCACCGAGACGATCGCGCTCGCGCTCGTCGGCTCCACCCTCGCCATCGTCAGCGGCGGGCACCTCGCCGGCGACGGCTTCACCGCCGCGCTGCGCGTCGTCGCGACGGCGCTCGGCTGCTTCGGCGCCGCCTCCGCCGTCGCTGTCGGTCTCCTCCTGCGACGACGGGATGCCGGGCGCCCGGCGGCGTGACGGCGCTGACGCCGCGCGTCCCGGCGCCCGCCACGTGCCGGGACTCGCGGCGGGCGCGTCGTCAGGAGGTGGTGAGGACGACGAGCTGCCGGGTCGCCCGGGTCATCGCGACGTAGCGGTCGACCGCTCCCTCGACGCCGGCGCCGAACGCCTCCGGGTCGACGAGGACGACCAGGTCGAACTCGAGCCCCTTCGCCAGCTCCGGGGTCAGCGACCGGACGCGGGACGTCGCCCGGAACGTGGGGTCGCCGATGACGCAGGCGGTCCCCTCGGCGTGGGCGGCGAGCCAGGTGTCGAGGATCGAGTCCCGATCGGCGGCGGATCCGCGTACGACGGGAGCGCCGCCGCCGCGGATGGAGATCGGCACGTTGGCGTCGGGGAGCACGGCCCGGATGACGGGCTCGGCCTCCGCCATGACCTCCTCCGGCGTCCGGTAGTTGACGGTCAGGGAGGTCACGGTGATCCGGTCGAGCCCGACGCGCTCCAGCCGTTCCCGCCACGACTCGGTGAACCCGCGCCGGGCCTGGGCGCGGTCCCCGACGATGGTGAAGCTCCCCGACGGGCAGCGCAGCAGCAGCATCTGCCACTCGGCGTCGGTCAGCTCCTGGGCCTCGTCCACCACGATGTGGGCGAACGGTCCGGCGAGCAGGTCCGGCTCCACGTGAGGCAGCGCGGTCCCGTCGACCAGGGCGTCCTGGAGGTCCAGCTGGCGCAGGCTCGACAGCACGCCCTCGCCGTCGTCGTAGGCGTCGGCCTCGATCAGGTCGTCGACGACGGCGGCCATGCGCGCGCGTTCGACGGCGACGACGGCCTCCTGCCGGCGCCTGCGCCCGGACGCCTCCGCGTCGCCGAGCCGCTGCCGGGCCGCGTCCAGCAGCGGCAGGTCGGACACCGTCCACGCCCCGGCGTCGCGGCGCTGGAGGGCGCGGACCTCGTCGGGGCTGAGCCAGGGAGCGCACCGGCGCAGGTAGGCGGGCACCGACCACAGGTCGCCGACAAGGTCGGTCGCCTCGATCAGCGGCCAGGCCCGGTTGAACGCCGTACGCAGCTCCCGGTTGCGCAGCAGCGAGGCGCGGACCACGTCGTCGGGCTCGTCGCCGTCGTACTTCCCCACCAGGATCGTGAGCAGCTCCTCCCAGACCTCGTCACGCGCCTCGTTGTGGGGCGTACCGGGGCCCGGCGCCTCGAACGCCTCGGCCCAGTCGGCGGCGCGCAGCCGGATGTCGGCCTCGTCCGTGCTGACCGTCATCGGTGCGGTCGGCGGCTCCTCGTAGAACCTGACGGCCGACTCGATCGCCTTCACCATCTCCGCCGACGACTTCAGGCGGGCCACCTCCGGGTCGGTCTCGACGCCCGCCGAGGCGCCCTCGGGTACGAGGTCGCGCAGGGTGCAGGTCTGCACCTCCTCCTCCCCCAGGCTGGGCAGCACGTCGGAGACGTACGCCAGGTAGGGCTGGTGCGGCCCGACGAAGAGCACGCCGCCCCGGCGGTGACCGAGGCGCGGGTCGGCGTAGAGCAGGTACGCCGTGCGGTGCAGCGCGACGACGGTCTTGCCGGTGCCGGGACCGCCGTCCACGACGAGCGCCCCGCTCGACCCCGCGCGGATGATGGCGTCCTGGTCGGCCTGGATCGTGCCGAGCACGTCGCGCATCCGCGGCGACCGGCTGGCGCCCAGGCTGGCGATGAAGGCGGACTGGTCGTCGAGCGCGGCGTGCCCCTCGAGGGCGTCCGGGGTGAACACCTCGTCCCAGTAGTCGGTGATCCGGCCGCGCGTCCAGCGGTACCTGCGGCGGCTCGCCAGGCCCATCGGGTTGGCGTGGGTCGCCGCGAAGAACGGCTCGGCCGCGGGGGAACGCCAGTCGAGCAGCAGCCGCCCGCCCGCGCCGTCGGTGAGGCCACCCCGACCGACGTACGCGGGCGCGGGATCGTCGGCGCCGACCATCCGGCCGAGGCAGAGGTCCACGCCGAAGCGGCGCAGTGTGCGCAGGCGGGCGGCCAGCCGACGGACCTCCATGTCCCGGTCCACCGCCTGCCGGCCCTTGCCGCCGGGGGCCCGGCGCTCGGCGTCGAGGCGGTCGGACAACTCGGTGCTCGTCCGCTCGATGCTCCCGGCGACGGCCGCGAAGTGCCGCTCGTCGGCGGCGATCAGCGTCGGATCGGCCTTGGCGGCGAGGTGGTCGGGAAGGTCGAACACACTGGTCGTCAGGCGATCCACGTCAGCAACTCCACTCTCGTTCCGGCTCCCGGCTCCCGGCTCGCGATGCCGTGCGCCGCACGCGCGCACCGGGCGTCCGCCATCGGCTCGACGTCTGCACTCGGCCGTACGTCGACGGCGACCCCCGCTTTCGTCGGTCCCGTTTCCGCAGCTCGCGGCCTTGGCCGGGTGATTCTGCGGCACGGACCGGGTCTTGCCGCAAGCCCCCGGGTGCGATATACCTTGAAAAGGGAAAGGGGTGGCCACACTCCCTTTCCCTTTGTTTCTTTCCGGGCGGAATGTTTTTTCCGGGGCGGAAGACCCGTCGGAATCGACACCGCACAAGGCGGCAGCGGGGCACGCCTCGGCGCGGGCCGTCGGCACGGCTCTCCCGCGTGCGCGTCGGGGGCCTTCCCGGGCGCCCGCCCTCGGGCGGCAGCTATGCGCTGGGTACGCGGACCACGTCGTCGAAGAGTTCCTGCAGTCGATCCCGGCAGCGCAGCAGCAGGCCGGTGATCTCGTCGAACGTCACCGCGTCCACCCGGCCGTGCTCCGACCACAGCGCCCGAACGGCTCGCTGGCTCTGCGTCAGATACAGCTCCGCGGAGTCGAGCAACCTGCTGAACTCGTCGTGGCGGTCCGCGGCGGCGAACCGGACCAGGTCGCGTGCGGCCAGCAGGGGATCTCCGGGGACCGCGAAGACGGTCGCCGGATCGTCGCCTGCCTGGTCAGCCACGATCCGCGCGAGGAAGAACTCGAGTTCGGCCGCGGCCAACGTCAGCCTGCCGACTGCCAGGACCGTCTCATCGGTGAGCCGCTGCATCGGCTCACCGTATCCGAGCACCGGCCCACGGCACCTCACCTCCTCGCGTGTCCCGCGCTCCCCCGCACCTCGATGGCCGGTGCCGGTCGGCCGTCGGCGGACCGGGCAAGAGAGTCCCTGCGAACCCTGGGAGATGTCACACCCGTCGATTAGAATGTGTGTACTAATCGAGGTCCTGACCTGGGAGGACGCCCGTGAGCACGCCCGCCTCCGCCCCACCCACCCCCTACGCGACCCTGCTCGGCTTCACTCGCTACGTCGACCGCATCGGCCCGACGAAGGCCACCTTCGTCGGGGGCCTGCGCAAGCAGCGGGCCAGCCGCTCCGGCTTCAACCCGCACGGCCAGTTCGTCAAGGCGCTCAAGGCCGACATCGCCTTCCACACCGGCGGCACCCACCTCGACCAGGTGGTCGACGTGGTCAAGCCCCGCTGGCGACCGCTCTACCAGGCTCTCGTCCCCGGCGCGACGACCTGGCTGCGCTCCCTCGGCGAGCCGAGGGCCGTCGACCTCGCCCAGACCCGCGACGCGCTCGCGATGCTGGGCGACCTGCCCGTCAAGGTCAACCCCCAGTTCGGCGTACGGCACGCCGACGGTCGCGTCGAGGCCGTCCGACTGCACTTCGACGAGGCGCCGCCCAGCGAGGAGGCGACGCTCGCCACCCTGCACCTGATGGCCCGGCACATGGACGCGGTGCTCCCGCACGCCGAGCCGGTCCTGGTCGACGTCCGCCGTGGCGAGGCCCACCGCATGCCCACCGACGCCCGCCCGGAGCAGATCGAGCGCTGGCTGGCCGGCGAGGCGGCGGCCTTCCGGGCCATCTGGGCCACCGCCGCCTGATCCCTTCCCACCACCCACCCGATCCCGATCGCCCGGTCCGGCCGACGTGGCCGGGCCGGGCGCCGACCGGAAGCCCGCGACACCCGCCGGCCGGGCCGCGCGGCCGGGATCCGCGACACGCGCCGCCGGACCGCGCGGGTCGGCGGGTCCGCGGGTCCGCGGGTCGGCGGGTCGGCGGGTCGGCGCATGTGCGGCGGCGCCCCGGGCGGGTCGGTCAACCCGCCCGGAAGCCCACATCCCGGGCGGCGGATCGACACGGCGGCCACCATCGTGAATCATCTATCTTCATGACCACCGGGTCCACGGACGCCCGACCGTCCGCCGAAATCTCCGACCACGACCAGGTTCCCGACCCCGGGGACCCCGGCCGACGGGACCGGTGGGGCTGGCTGCGCCACGAATGGACACTGGCGGTGCTCGGCGGGCTGCTGCTGGCGGTGGTGCTGACCTGGCCGACGATGCGGCATCCGGCGAGCACCATCCCCGGCGACATCGGCGACCCCACGTTGCAGGCGTGGCAGATGGCCTGGGCCGGGCACGCCGTGCTCAACAACCCGACCGGTCTCTGGCACTCGAACACGTTCTTCCCCGAGACCTACACGTACGTCTACAGCGACACCCTGCTCGGCTACGCCCCGTTCGGGATGCTCGGCTCGGGCTTCGAGGCCGCCCTGGTCCGCTACAACGTGATGTACGTGCTGGTGCACGCGTTGGCCTTCGTCGGGGCGTACGCGCTGGCCCGGCAGCTCGGGGCGGGCCGGCTGGGCGGGGCGGTCGCCGGAATCGCGTGGGCGTACGCGCCCTGGCGGCTGGCGCACTCCGGCCACCTCAACATCCTGTCCAGCGGCGGGATCGCGTTGTGCCTGGCGATGCTGGCGCGCGGCCACGGCTGGTCGCTGCGGCACGGCTACCGGCCGGAGCGGCGGCGACCCGGCTGGGCCCTCGCGGGCTGGCTCGTCGCCGCCTGGCAGATCAGCCTGGGCTTCGGCATCGGGCTGCCACTGGTCTACTTCCTGCTGGCCGCGGTGCTGGTCGGGGCCGGCGGCTACGGCTGGTCCTGGTGGCGGCGCGGGCGACGACCCGCGTTCGGCCGACGGCTGCTGGTCGCCGACGTGGCCGGTGGCGCCGTCTTCGGCGCGGTGACGCTCCTGCTGGGCCTGGTCTACCTGAAGGTCGTCGACCTCAACCCGCAGGCCGAACGGTCGTTGGCCTGGACGGAGATGTTCTCGCCGCCGCTGATCGGCTTCGTCACCGCCCCGGCGGACTCGTGGTGGTGGGGCGAGCGGCACGCGGCGGCGCGGGAACAGCTGTCCTGGCCGCCGGAGATGGCGCTGCTGCCCGGGATGGTCCTGCTCGCCCTGGCCGCGGCGGGGCTGTTCGTCTCGGTCTATCCGGCCCGGCACCGGGTCGCGTTGGCGCTCGGGGTGCTCGGCACGGTGCTGCTGGGCCTGGGCGTCACCCTCGGCGGCGACGGCGATCCGGGCTACCTGACGCTGTCGAAGCACCTGCCGGGCTGGGACGCGCTGCGGACGCCGGGCCGGATGATGCACTGGACGAGCCTGCTGCTGGCGGTGCTGGCGGCGGGCACGGTGACGGTGTTCGCCACGGCGGTGCGGCGGTGGTCGTCCCGGGGCTGGGCCAGGCTCCTGGCACCGGTGCTGCTGTTGGTCCCGCTGGCCCTGGTCGGGCTGGAGGGGGTCAACCGGACGCCGCATCCGGTGGTGCCGACGCCGCCGGCCGCGATGCGTACGGCGGCGGAACCGATGCTGGTGCTGCCCGCCGGCGGCGCGGTCGACCTGATCTTCATGTTGTGGACGACGGACGGGTTCCCCCGGGTCACGAACGGGCTGGGCGGGTTCGAGCCGGTCACGCAGGCGCAGACCCGGGCCGCGACGCCCACCTTCCCCGATGCGGGCAGCGTGGCCTACCTGCGGGGCATCGGGGTGCGGTCCGTGGTGGCCCTGCCGGGCTGGACCGCCGGGACGCCCTGGGAGGGCATCGCGGACCGGCCGATCGACGGGCTCGGCATCACCCGGGAGGAGATCGATGGTGTGCTGGTCTACCGCCTCTGAGCGGGGCGGCGCGAGGCGCGGCGCGGGGCGGGCGTCCTCGGGCGCCGGCCGGGCGGGGTGACGCAGGTGCGCCTTTCGCTGGTGGTGCCCTGCTTCAACGAGGAGGCCTCGGTGGAGCGCCTGCACACGGCGGTGACCGCCGCGGTCGCGGAGCTCACCGACGTCGACATCGAGGTCGTCTACGTCGACGACGGCAGCTCCGACGGCACCCTCGTGGCGCTGCGCCGGCTCGCCGCCGCCGATCCCGCCGTGCGCTACACGTCGCTGAGCCGCAACTTCGGCAAGGAGGCGGCGATGCTGGCCGGGCTGGAGCGGGCCACCGGCGACGCGGTGGTCATCATGGACGCCGACCTCCAGCACCCGCCCCGGTTGCTGCCCGACATGGTGGCGTTGTACCGGCAGGGTTTCGACCAGGTGATCGCGCGCCGGGACCGGCGTGGTGACCGCCTCGTCCGGATGCTGGCCTCGCGGTCCTTCTACCGGGTGGTCAACTGGTGGATCGACGTGCGGCTGCTGGACGGGGCGGGTGACTTCCGGCTGCTGTCCCGGCTGGCGGTGGACGCGGTGCTGGCGATGCCGGAGTACAACCGCTTCTCCAAGGGGCTGTTCTCCTGGATCGGCTTCCGGACGGTGGTGGTCGCGCACCGCAACGAGACCCGGCAGGCGGGCCGGAGCAGGTGGACGTTCGGCAAGCTGTTCAACTACGCGTTCGACGGGCTGCTGTCGTTCAACAACCGGCCGCTGCGGCTGGCGATCTACGGCGGCCTGTTCCTCACCCTGATCGCGGTGGTCTACATGGCCTGGGTGGTCGCCGACGCCGTCAGCAAGGGAATCGACGTTCCCGGCTACACCACCATCATCGTCAGTGTGATCGGTCTCGGCGGCATCCAGATGACGATCCTGGGCGTGATCGGCGAGTACATCGGCCGGATCTACTACGAGACCAAGCGTCGGCCGCACTACCTGGTTCAGGAGACCGAGGACCTGGTCACGCAGGACGGGGAGACGCCCCGGGTGCCGGAGCAGCCGGCGGTGCACCCGACCGAGCGGTTCCGGCAGGGCGGGCCGGCCCGCGAGGACCTCTCCCGGTACCGCTCGCTGCGGCGTGCCGCCGGCGAGTCCGTGACGGGTGACGCGCGGCAGCCGTAGCGGCTGCCGCGCGCGGCACGGGTCAGGCGGTGAGGTACTTCGCCAGGTCGTCGAGGATCTTGTTGGCGGCGCCGATGCCGATGCCCGTCATCCAGATCTCGTCGGAGACGACGTGCGACTTGCCGGCCTTGACCGCCGACAGCCCCTTCCAGAGCGTCCCGCCGGTGACCTTGGCCTGCTCGGCGGCGGCCTTCTCGCCGTACGCGGTGACGAAGATGACGTCGCCGTCGACCTCGCCGATGCGCTCCGGGCTGACCCGGTCCATCCGCCGGTCCTCCTTGCCGGTGAGCTGCTGGCGCTCGGGGCGGCCCAGGCCGGTGTCGCCGATGACGATGCCGGAGAACGAGTCCGGCCCGTACACCCGGATCTCGGTCGGCATGAAGCGGACGATGGAGACCTTGCGGTCGGCGGCGTTGCCGAGCTTGCCGCCGAACTCCCTGGCCCGGGTCTCGTACGCGGCCAGCAGGTCCTTGGCCTGCTGCTCCTTGCCGAGCGCGGCGCCGTCGAAGAGGAAGTTCTCCTTCCAGGTGATGCCGACCTTCTCGGTGAAGACGGTCGGCGCGATGGCGGCCAGCTCGTCGTAGAACTTCTCCTGGCGGAACTTGCTGCCCAGGATCAGGTCCGGCTTGAGGGCGTTGATGGCCTCCAGGTCGGGCTCGGTGAGCACCCCGACCTCCTTGATGCCGGCGAGCTTCTCCTCGCCGAAGTAGGTCGGCCAGCTCTTCGCCTCGCCGGCGGTGGCGGCGCCGACCGGTGTGACGCCGAGTGTCAGGGCTGTGTCGATCTTGTCTGTGTCGAGCACGACGACACGCTTCGGTTCCGTCGGCACCTTCGTGGTGCCCATGGCGTGGACGATCTCCCGGGTCTGTCCGGTGGTGGTGTCGGCGACCGGGTCGCTCTCACCACAGGCGGTGAGACCGACGCCGAGGGCCAGCGCCGCGGTGAGGGCGGCGGCGAGACGACGCATCAGATTCCTTTCGAAGGGTGCGAGCCGGTCAGCGGCGTCGCCGCGTCCCCGGCGGGCAGGCGGGTCAGGGAGGGACTGGTGAGCGCGGGCACCACCAGGGGCGCCCCGGTCACCGGGCAGGGCACGACCACGCAGTCGAGGCCGAAGACGTCCCGGACCAGGTCGGCGGTGAGGATCTCCCGGGGCGGCCCGGCGGCCACCACGGCACCGGAGCGCATGGCGATCAGGTGGTCGGCGTACCGGGCGGCCTGGTTGAGGTCGTGCAGTACGGCGACGACTGTGCGGCCTCGCTCGACTCGCAGCCGGTGCAGCAGGTCCAGCACCTCCACCTGGTGGGCGAGGTCGAGGAAGGTGGTGGGCTCGTCCAGCAGCAGCGCCTCGGTGTCCTGGGCGAGGGTCATGGCGATCCAGACACGCTGCCGCTGACCCCCGGAGAGGGTGTCGACCGGCCGGTCCGCCAGCGCCGTCACGTCGGCGAGCGCCATGGCCCGGTCGACGGCGGCCCCGTCGGACTCCGACCACTGCCGCCACCACCGCTGGTACGGCTGCCGGCCTCGGCCGACCAGGTCCGCGACGGTCACCCCCTCGGGCACCAGCGGGCTCTGCGGCAGCACGCCGAGGCGGCGGGCGACCTCGCGGGTCGGCAGGTCCCGGATGGCGGTGCCGTCCAGCAGCACGGCGCCGCGCCGGGGCGTGAGCAGGCGGGCCATGGTGCGTAGCAGGGTGGACTTGCCGCAGGCGTTCGGCCCCACGATCACCGTGAACGCGTCGCCGGGCAGCTCCAGGTCGAGCCCGTCCAGCACGGTCCGCTCGTCGTAGCCGGCGACCAGGTCGCGGGTGGAGAGCATCACGCCTCCTTGCCAGGGTGGGACATCACGAGGGCCGCCGCCGGCCGCGGAGCAGCAGGAAGATCAGGTACGGGCCGCCGATGGCGGCGGTCAGCACCCCGGCGGGCAGCTGGGTGGGGGCGAACAGCCGCCGGCCGCCCAGGTCGGCCAGCACCAGCAGCAGGGCCCCGAGCAACGCGGCGCAGAGCAGCGGCGGGCGCTCGGTGCGGACCAGCCGGCGGGCCAGCTGCGGGGCGACGAGGGCCACGAAGTCCACCGCGCCCACCTGCGCGGTGACCATCGCGGCGGCCAGCACCCCGGTGCCGGCGAGGCCGACCCGGCGGGCCGCCGGGCGCAGGCCGATCCCCCGGGCGGTGTCGTCGTCCAGGGCGGTGCTGTTCAGCGCCCAGCCGGCCCAGGCCAGCACCGGCAGGAGCACGGCGAGGGTGAGGGCGATCCACAGGCTCTCGTTCCAGCCCTTGCCGGCGAGCGTGCCGATCAGCCAGATCTGCGCGCGCAGCCCGTCGATCGGGTCGGCGGTGAGCAGGACGACCTCGATCAGGGCCCGCAGCGCGAAGGCGACCGCCACGCCGGCGAGCACGAACCGCTGGGCGGCCAGCCCGTGCCGGGCGCCGAGGAGGAACAGCAGCACGGCGGCGACCAGCCCGCCGAGCAGCGCCGCCGGGGCCACGAGCACCGCTGCGGCGCCAGTCGTCAGGGCCACCGTCGCGGCGAGGCCGGCACCCTGGGTGATGCCGACGACGTCGGGGCTGGCGAGCGGGTTGCGGGCCACGCTCTGGATCAGCGTGCCGGCCACCCCGAAGGCCGCGCCGGCCACCGCGGCCAGCACCAGCCGGGGCAGTCGCAGGTCGAGGACCACCAGGTCGTACGGGGTGCCGGCGCCAGAGAGGGCGCGCAGCACGTCGGCCGGGGCGACGTACGGGGTGCCCAGGGAGAGGCTGAGCACCCCTGCGGCGAGCAGCAGCACGACCAGCGCGGCGGCGACCAGCACGGAGCGGCGGCGGACCTGCACGCTGACCGGGCCGATCCGCACGAGCGACCGCCCCGGCAGCGCGGTGACGCCCACCCGGGGACGGCCCGCCGGTCGCCCGGCGGGCCGTCCCCGGGTGGGCGTCACCGCG
>NZ_WAAS01000103.1:0-20833 GCF_008806585.1 Micromonospora sp. AMSO12t | reverse complement strand
CCGCCGGCACCGTCCGCGGCCGGTCGCGACCGCACGACGCTGTGGGGCGTGCTCGGCATCATCCTCGGCCTGCTCTGCTGCGGCATCCTGGGGATCGTCTTCGGTTACCTGTCGATCCGGGACGCCAAGCGCTTCGGCCAGTCGCCCGTGCTCGGCTACCTGGCGATCGCGTTCGGCGTGCTCAACATCATCGGCAGCGGCGTCCTCTGGGCCGGCGGCAACTACCCGCTCTACAACGACTGAGGCCGCCCGCGCCAAAACGACCGGGGCCGCCGCGACACGACGGCGGAGGGCCGACCGCGAACGGTCGGCCCTCCGGTCGTACGTCGCTCGGGCTCAGCCCGCGGACATGATCTCCCGCATGAGCTTGGCGGTCTCGGTCGGGGTCTTGCCGACCTTGACGCCGACCGCCTCCAGCGCGTCCTTCTTGGCCTCGGCGGTGCCCGCCGAGCCGGAGATGATCGCACCGGCGTGGCCCATGGTCTTGCCGGGCGGCGCGGTGAAGCCGGCGATGTAGCCGACCACCGGCTTGGTCACGTTCGCCTTGATGAACTCGGCGGCCCGCTCCTCGGCGTCGCCACCGATCTCACCGATCATGACGATCGCGTCGGTCTCCGGGTCGGCCTCGAACGCGGCGAGCGCGTCGATGTGGGTGGTGCCGATGATCGGGTCACCGCCGATGCCGACGCAGGTCGAGAAGCCGATGTCACGCAGCTCGTACATCATCTGGTAGGTCAGCGTGCCGCTCTTGCTGACCAGGCCGATGCGGCCGGTGCCGGTGATGTCGGCCGGGATGATGCCGGCGTTGGAGGCGCCCGGCGAGGCGATGCCCGGGCAGTTCGGACCGATGATCCGGGTCCGCTCCCCCTTGGCGACGTTGTACGCCCAGAACGCGGCGGTGTCGTGCACCGGCACGCCCTCGGTGATCACCACGGCCAGGTCGATCCCGGCGTCGATCGCCTCGACGACCGCGCCCTTGGTGAACTGCGGCGGTACGAAGATCACGGTCACGTCCGCACCGGTCTGCGCCATCGCGTCCGCGACGCTGGCGAAGACCGGCAGCTCGGTGCCGTCGAAGTCGACCGTCTGGCCCGCCTTGCGCGGGTTGACGCCGCCGACGACGTTGGTGCCCGCGGCGAGCATCCGCCGGGTGTGCTTGGAACCCTCGGAACCGGTCATCCCCTGGACGATGACCTTCGAGTCCTTGGTCAGCCAGATAGCCATTGTCAGACCCCCGCAGCCGCCAGCTCGGCGGCCCGCTCGGCCGCGCCATCCATCGTGTCGACCCGCTGGACCAGCGGGTTGTTCGCGCCGTCGAGGATCGCCCGGCCAGCCTCGGCGTTGTTGCCGTCGAGGCGGACGACCAGCGGCTTGGTGACCTGCTCGCCGCGCTGCTCGAGCAGGGCCAGCGCCTGCACGATGCCGTTGGCGACCTCGTCGCAGGCGGTGATGCCGCCGAAGACGTTGACGAAGACGCTCTTCACCGACGGGTCGGACAGGACGATCTCCAGTCCGTTCGCCATCACGGCGGCGCTCGCGCCACCGCCGATGTCGAGGAAGTTGGCCGGCTTGACGCCGCCGTGCCGCTCACCGGCGTACGCGACCACGTCGAGGGTCGACATGACCAGGCCGGCGCCGTTGCCGATGATCCCGACCTCGCCGTCGAGCTTGACGTAGTTGAGGTCCTTCTCCTTGGCGGCCTGCTCCAGCGGGTCCACCGCGGCCTGGTCGACCAGCGCCTCGTGGTCCGGGTGCCGGAACCCGGCGTTCTCGTCGAGGGTGACCTTGGCGTCGAGCAGCAGCAGCTTGCCCTCGCGGGTCTTGGCCAGCGGGTTCACCTCGACCAGCGTGGCGTCCTCGGCGACGAAGGCCTTCCACAGCCCCACGGCGGCCTCGACGACCTGGTCGGCGACCTCGGCCGGGAAGTTGGCGGCGGTGACGATCTCGCGCGCCTTCGCCTCGTCGACGCCGGTGTTGGCGTCGATCGGGGCCTTGACGACCTTCTCCGGGGTCTCGGCGGCGACCTGCTCGATGTCCATGCCGCCGGCGACGCTGGCGATGCAGAGGAAGGTGCGGTTCGCCCGGTCGAGCAGGTAGGAGAAGTAGTACTCCTCGGCCACGTCCGCGGTCACCGTGATCATGACCTTGTGGACGGTGTGGCCCTTGATGTCCATGCCCAGGATGTCGGTGGCGCGGGCCACCGTCTCCTCGGCGCCCTCGGCCAGCTTCACGCCGCCGGCCTTGCCTCGGCCACCGACCTTCACCTGTGCCTTGACGACCACCCGACCGCCTAGGCGTTCGGCGATCGCGCGGGCCTCCTCCGGGGTCGTGGCGACGCCGCCGGCGAGCACGGGCAAGCCGTGCCGTTCGAACAGGTCCCGCCCCTGGTACTCGTACAGGTCCACGTTTGCGCGTCCCGTCCCGTCTCCGCGGCGCGCCGTCGCGCCGCCACCAGCGTTATGGAAAACAGTTTGACGCCTGTCATCACTCGAAACAGGCCATTGGGCGCAGCCTAGCGAGGTGGACACCGCCGGCAACCGAGCGGGTGCACGTTGTGTGGTAATGCACAATCGGCGGCGTCGCGCGGCCTTTCCGCGACTTCGGCCCGATGTCAGCCGTCCGGGCGATGTTGCCGGGGGCGCGTAACCCGTCCGTGGGGGCGTCGTTGAGTCAGGTGTCGGAGCGCTGATGCAGCGCGACGACGGGAGCGGCCGATGCCCTGTCGGTCGAGGGGTGGCGGCGGGGCATCGTGCATAGAGGGGCCGGACGTGTGAGGGGTGCGTCCGGCCCCTCCCCCTGCCCGGATTCGGCCGCCGAGCGGCCCCGAGCCCGCGACCGCCGTCAGGCGACCGGCTGGGCGACGTTCTGCCGGACCCACTCGACGATCGACTGGGTCGTCGCACCCGGCGTGAAGATCTTGGCGACCCCGAGCCGCTGGAGCTCCGGGATGTCGGCGTCGGGAATGATGCCGCCGCCGAACACGACGATGTCGCGGGCGTCGCGCTCACCGAGCAGCTCCACCACCCGCCGGAACAGCGTCATGTGCGCCCCGGACAGCACGGAGAGCCCGACCGCGTCGGCGTCCTCCTGGATCGCGGTCTCCACGATCTGCTCCGGGGTCTGGTGCAGGCCGGTGTAGATGACCTCCATACCGGCATCCCGCAGGGCACGCGCGACGACCTTTGCGCCACGGTCGTGGCCGTCCAGGCCCGGCTTGGCGACGACGACCCGTACACGAGAGCTCATCAGCGCATCCCTTTCACCGGCTCCGCGGCTTCACTGAACGAACGGTAACCCGCCCGACCCTGCCCGGGAAATCCGGGCGGTGAACCTCACCCCCGCGAACCCGGCCGGACTCCCGTCGGCGCCGGTACGGCGGACCGCGCCAGCCCCCGGCGTCAAGCCGGACGACTCCGCCGTTCGGTCACCCTGCGCGACGAACGGGCAGTTAGGGGGGCACCGTTCGAGGGGTACGACCCATGACAATCACGGACGGAAAGAGACATAACGCGGTAGCAATTCGGCGCTTCGGCTTGTGACGGGACTGGTGGTTGGCTAACGTGTCCACGGTTGTCATCAGGTCCACGGACGGGTGACGACGCGGCCAGCCGGCGTTCACCCGAGCTTCACGGGCGTCGAGGAAGCCGCTTCGGATCCCCGACAACGGAGGGTGTGCGTGCGCCAGCGCCTGTCGTCTGAGCCCGATCGATATCGCGGTCGCCGCCGCGTACCCACCCCCCCGCGTAGCCGCTACGCAGCGGTGGTCACCACCGCGTTCGTCGGCGCCGGCATCGTCGCGATCGGCGCCGGCGCCCTGCCGGACGCCAAGAGCGTCAGCCCGTCGGTCCTCGACGAGCTCAAGGCCGCCTCGGCCGTCAACCAGGACGCCGCGGCCCGTGGCGACAACGCCGACCGCGCCAGCCGCGACAGCGACCGCGCCGGAGGCGCCGAGTTCGCCGAGCCCGAGGTCTGGCTGCTCCCCCTCCAGGGCTACGAGTTCAACTCGCCCTACGGCATGCGCTGGGGCAAGCTGCACACCGGCGTCGACCTGGTCGCCCCCGAGGGCACCCCCTACGTCGCCATCCACGAGGGCACCGTCACCAAGGCCGGCTGGTTCGGCGGCTACGGCCACACCGTGATCGTCCGGCACGCCGACGGCAGCGAGGCGATCTACGGGCACTCCTCGGCGCTGAGCGTCAAGGAGGGTCAGCAGGTGAAGGCGGGCGACCAGCTCGGCCTCGTGGGCAACACCGGCCACTCCTACGGCTCCCACCTGCACCTGGAGGTGCATGTCAAGGGCGAGCCGCTCGACCCGGTGCCGTGGCTCAAGGAGCGCGGAGTGGACATCAAGCTACAAGTCGAGGTGTACTACAGCGAGGTAGCCGCGTCCTGACGCTGCGTATCGCCCGTCGACCGCCCGGATCTGCCGATCCGGGCGGTTTTTCGTGTGCCACCGGAGTCGAAAGTGAGCCGGGTCACGCCGCCGACTGTGACCGGCGCCATCGCCACACATGATCACTTTTACGGTCGAACAACCCCGAACGGGGATGCAACGGGCGGATGCGGCCGTCACCGGTCCGCCCGGGCCCCGTCCCACTACCCGTCACGCCGCGTGTCGACACCAGTATTTCGAGGTCAAGTGCCCCCTCGATCAGTGAAGGTCCGCCGTGCAGGAAGACATTCGGAACGAGAACACCCCCGACGCCCCCGTCCGGCCCCGGAGGCGGATCGGCGGCCGCACCCGCGTGATCATCGCCGCAGCGGCCCTGACCGGCCTCGGCCTCGGCGGCGCCGCCTTCGCAGCCACCGGGAACGACGAGCCCGCCGTCCCGGCCGCCGCCGTGGACACGCAGGCCCGCACGGAGGCCGCCGACCGCGCCGACCGCTCCGCCCGCGAGACGACCGCCCCGGCCACCCCCTCGGCGAGCCCGACGCCCAGCCCGACGAAGGCCAGCCCGTCGGCGAAGCCCAGCCCGAAGGCGACCACCGCCAAGCCGAAGCCGAAGCCGAAGAAGACCAGCAAGCCGAAGCCCAGTTGGGTCATCCCGATGAAGGGCGCGGCCATCACCTCCTGCTACGGCCCGCGCTGGGGCACCCAGCACGCCGGCATCGACTTCGCGCTGCCCGCCGGCACCCCGGTCCGCGCGGCCTTCGGCGGCACCGTCACCAAGGCCGGCGACGTCGGCGACGGGTACGGCACCTCCGTCTTCGTCGACCACGGCAACGGCTACCTGACCCACTACGCCCACCTGAGCACCACCAAGGTGGGCGTGGGCGACAAGGTCGCCGCCGGGCAGACCATCGGCCTGGAGGGGTCCACCGGCGACTCCACCGGCCCGCACCTGCACTTCGAGGTGCACCAGGGTCAGATGTGGAACCAGATCGACCCCGCGCCGTTCCTGCGCGCCCGGGGCATCGACGTGGCCTGCTGACCCGCAGCGACCGGCGCGGCCCGGTCCGGCGTGCTGCCGGGCCGGGCCGCGCCGCCGCTCAGAGCTTGTCGATCGGGGCGTGCCGGAGCACCAGCCACATCGTCTGGTCGCCGAAGTCGATCTGCGCCCGCGCTCCCGGGCCGTGCCCCTCGACGGCGAGCACCCGGCCCAGGCCGTAGCGCTGGTGGTTGACCCGGTCGCCCGCGGACACCTTCGGCCCCTGCGGCAGCTCGCTCGCCGTGGTCAGGCGGCTCGCGTCGACCCCCAGCCGCTTCGCCAACTGCGCCGCCTTGGGCGTGCCGCCGTTGAAGCCCCCACGCCCGCCGGACACCCGGTCCGCGCGGCCACCCACGCCGCCGCCCCCGCCGGCCCACGAGGTGTACGACCCCTCGGTGCGCTCCCAGCGGACCAGCTCCGGCGGCAGCTCCTCCAGGAACCGCGACGGCGGGTTGTAGGCCGGCTGCCCCCACGCCGAGCGGGTGACCGCCCGGGAGAGGTGGAGGCGCTGGCGGGCCCGGGTGATGCCGACGTACGCCAGCCGACGTTCCTCCTCCAGCTCCCGGGTGTCGCCCAGCGAGCGCAGGTGCGGGAAGACGCCGTCCTCCAGGCCGGTCAGGAAGACCACCGGGAACTCCAGGCCCTTCGCGGTGTGCAGCGTCATCAGGGTGACCACGCCCTGGTGGTCGGGGTCGTCCGTGGGCACCTGGTCGGCGTCGGCGACCAGCGCGACCTGCTCCAGGAAGCCGGCCAGGGTGGCCCGCTCGCCCTCCTCGCCGACCGCCTCGATCCGCTCGGTGTACTCCCGGGCGACGCTGACGAGCTCCTGGAGGTTGTCGACCCGCCCCGCGTCCTGCGGGTCGAGGCTCTCCTCCAGCTCGGTGAGGTAGCCCGAGCGGGTCAGCAGCGCCTCCAGCACCTCCTCCGGGGTGCCCGTCTCGGCAATCTCGCGGGCGCCGTCGAGCAGGGCCACGAAGTCGGCGATGCCGTTGGCCGCCCGGCTGGAGATGCCCGGGGCGTCCTTCGCCCGCCGCAGCGCCGCCCCGAAGGAGATCCGGTCCCGGCTGGACAGCGCCTCCACGCACGCCTCGGCCCGGTCGCCGATGCCCCGGCGCGGGGTGTTGAGGATCCGGCGCAGGCTGACCGTGTCGTCGTCGTTGACCACCGCGCGCAGGTAGGCCAGCGCGTCGCGGACCTCCTTGCGCTCGTAGAAGCGCACCCCGCCGACCACCTTGTAGGGCAGGCCGACCCGGATGAACACCTCCTCGAAGACCCGGGACTGGGCGTTGGTGCGGTAGAAGACGGCCACGTCGCCGGGGCGGGTCTCGTCGGCGTCGACCAGCCGGTCGATCTCGCGGGCCACCCAGTCGGCCTCGGCGTGCTCGGTGTCGGCCACGTAGCCGACGATCGGCTCACCGGCGCCCGCCTCGCTCCACAGCCGCTTCGGCTTGCGCGACGTGTTCCGGTCGATCACCGCGTTGGCGGCGTTGAGGATGGTCTGGGTGGAGCGGTAGTTCTGCTCCAGCAGGATCGTCCGGGCGTCGCTGAAGTCGCGCTCGAACTCCAGGATGTTGCGGATCGTGGCGCCCCGGAACGCGTAGATCGACTGGTCGGCGTCACCGACCACGCAGAGCTCCGCCGGCTCGATCCCCTCCGTGCCGGAGACCAGCTCCTTGATCAGCGTGTACTGGGCGTGGTTGGTGTCCTGGTATTCGTCGACCAGCACGTGCCGGAACCGCCGGCGGTAGCTCTCCGCGACGTGCGGGTGGGACTGGAGCAGGTGCACCGTCGTCATGATCAGGTCGTCGAAGTCCAGCGCGTGCGCCTCGCGCAGCCGTCGCTGGTAGAGCGTGTAGGCCTCCGCCAGCGCCCGCTCGTTGGGGCCCTTGGCGCGGCCCGCGAACGCCTCGGGGTCGACCAGCTCGTTCTTCAGGTTGGAGACCTGGGCGGCCAGCCCGCGCGCCGGGTAGCGCTTCGGGTCGAGGTCCAGCTCCCTGGCGACCATCTGCATCAGCCGGCGGGAGTCGTCCGCGTCGTAGATCGAGAAGGTCGACTTCAGCCCGGCGTGCTCGTGCTCGGCGCGCAGGATGCGCACGCACGCCGAGTGGAACGTCGACACCCACATCAGGCGGGCCCGGGGACCTACCAGGTGGGCCACCCGCTCCTTCATCTCGCCGGCGGCCTTGTTGGTGAAGGTGATCGCGATGATCTCGCCGGGGTGCACGTCCCGGGCGGCCAGCAGGTAGGCGATCCGGTGGGTGAGCACCCGGGTCTTGCCCGAGCCGGCACCGGCCACGATCAGCAGCGGCGAGCCGGCGTGGGTGACGGCGTCGCGCTGCGGCCCGTTCAGGCCCTCGACCAGGGCCTGCGGATCAAGATGGACGGCCGCCGGCCTGGGCCGGTGCGGCGAGGCCGGGGCGGAGGCCGGCGCGGGCGGGGACGCGGGGATGTCGAAGAGAGGATGCATCGCACGGCGAGTCTATGCCGCCGGGCGGACACTTCCCCCGCCGCGCGTGCCCCGGCTCGCCCGAGCCGTTCCCCGGGCCGGTCCATCCGCCCGGTCCGGGCCGCCGCCGGCCGCCCGCCGCAGCGCGTGGTGGAGGGAATCGTGCCCCGACTCGTCCGGTCGAGACGAAGATGTCACCCTGTCGTGTCTGGTGCCGCCGTCCCCCGTACAGAACGATGACGGTGAAAATCCGGCTCCTCCCCCGTACACGACTGGGAGAACGACCATGACTCAGCCGCGTTCGCGCGGTCGGGCGGCGCTGCGCCACCTCGCCGCGCCCACCCTCGCGCTGGCCGTCGTCGCCACGCTGTCCACCGCTTCCCGGCCCGCGCCGGCCCCCGCCGACGACCAGCAGGCCGGCCTCACCCCCGTCTCGGTCTCCTACGCCGCGCCCAGCGGCGGGGAGGTCAAGGGCAACTTCCTGAGCTACAACGACTTCCACGGCGCCATCGACCCGCCCGGCGGCAGCGGCGCGGCGGTCAACGGCACGCCCGCCGGCGGCGTGGAGTACCTCGCCACCTGGCTGAAGAAGCTGCGCGCCGAGGCCAGGGCCGAGGGGCGCGCCACGACCACCGTCGGGGCCGGCGACCTGATCGGCGCCACCCCGCTCGTCAGCGCCGCCTTCCACGACGAGCCGACCATCGAGCTGATGGACGAGATCGGCCTGGACGTCAGCTCCGTCGGCAACCACGAGTTCGACGAGGGCGTCGACGAGCTGATCCGGATCAACAAGGGCGGCTGCCACCCCGTCGACGGCTGCCAGGACGGGGACGGCTTCGCCGGCGCGAAGTTCACCTACCTGGCCGCCAACACCGTCAGCAGGAAGACCGGCCTGCCGATCCTGCCCCCGGTCGACGTGCGCTTCGTCGGCGGCGTCCCGGTCGGCTTCGTCGGCGTGACCCTGGAGGGCACCCCGGGCATCGTCAACCCGGCCGGCATCGCCTCCGTGCGGTTCACCGACGAGGTGCAGACCGCCAACAAGTGGGCCGGCGTGCTCAAGCTCTTCGGCGTCAAGGCGATGGTGCTGCTCGTGCACGAGGGCGGCGCCCAGTCGCCGCCGCCGGCCACGCCCGGCGTCTCGGACTGCGCCAACTTCTCCGGCCCGATCGTGGACATCGTCCGTGGCCTGCGGCCGGAGTTCGGGCTGGTCGTCTCCGGCCACACCCACCGCTTCTACTCCTGCTCCCTGCCGAACTCCTCGGGCGCGCGCAGCGTGGTCACCAGCGCCGGCAACAACGGCCAGCTGATCACGAACGTGGACTACGCGCTGGACCGGCGCACCGGCCGGTTCACCGGGATCACCGCCCGCAACGTCGTCGTCGAGAACGGCGTACGCAACCCGGACGGCACCTGGCGGGAGAGCGCGCCGGGCACGTACGTGCGCAACCCCGACCTGGTGGACCCGGGCGCGAAGGCACTGGCCGACAAGTACCGGGCGGCCGTCGCACCCATCGCCAACCGGGTGGTGGGCCGGATCTCGGCCGACATCGTCCGCGACGTCCGGCCGAACGGGGAGAGCCCGCTCGGTGACGTGATCGCCGACGCGCAGCTCGCGTACACCCGCTCCAGCGGGGCACAGATCGCGCTGATGAACCCGGGCGGCGTCCGGGCGTCCCTGTCGTACGCGGCCTCCCCCGGCGACGAGGACCCTGGCGAGATCACCTACGGCGAGGCGTTCACCGTCCAGCCGTTCAACAACCTGGTGGTCACCCAGACCCTCACCGGCGCGCAGCTGCGCAACGTGCTGGAGCAGCAGTTCGTGGGCTTCAACGGGCAGACCACCCAGCGCATCCTCCAGGTCTCCGCCGGGCTGACCTACTCCTACGACAGCACCGCCCCGGTGGGCTCGCGGGTGAGCGCCCTGGCGTTCGACGGCGCGCCGGTCGACCCGGCCGCGAGCTACCGGGTCACCACGAACGACTTCCTGGCCAACGGCGGGGACGGCTTCACCGAGCTGCGGGCCGGCACGGACCGGGCCACCGCCCCCGGCTTCGACGTCGACGCGCTGATCGCCTACCTGGGCGCCGGCGCTCCGGTCGCCCCCGGACCCGCCGACCGGATCACCCGCCTCGGCTGAGGCGCGGGCGGTCCCGGCGTCACGACGGCGCCGGGCCCGCCCGGCCGGGCACGGGTCGCGCCGAATCCTTGCGCCGGCCGGCCCGAGGTCGGCATACTCGACGACATGTTCGGGCAGCGCTTCTACTTTTACTACGGCACCGGGAGTCCGGCAGCCGTAGGTCGCGCCTGATCGATCAGACCTACGAGAAAGCCCCGGGCTCCTGGAGCCCGGGGCTTTCTTCCGTCCCGGGATCCGGGCACCGGGCACCTGACGGCGAGGGGTACCCGATGATGACAGACGTGGTGGAGTCCAGCGGCAGCGTGACGCGACCCGAGGCGGGCCGGCCCGACCCCGGCGCCTCCGGGCCTCCGGCCGACGTGCCGGGCGGTGACGACGACGCGAAGCCTGCGGCGGGAACCGGCACCCCGGAGCCGGCCGCGGCCGCCCGGATCGTCGAGATCCGCGAGCGGATCGACGAGATCGACCGGGCGCTGATCGAGCTGTGGCAGGAACGGGCCCGGCTCTCCCAGGAGGTCGGCGTGACCCGGATGGCCTCCGGCGGCACCCGGCTGGTGCTGTCCCGGGAACGGGCGATCCTGGAGCGCTTCCGGGCCGCCCTGGGCGCCGACGGCACGCAACTCGCGCTGCTGCTGCTCCGCGCCGGCCGCGGCCCCCTGTGAGGCGTACACCGGCAACGGACCCCCGCGCGGTCCACGCCCGGCCCCGGCCCCCTGCACGGGCGGGGGCCGGGCCGGGGCGGAAACGACGGAACCGCCTGCCGTCGTCGCGATGACGTCGGCAGGCGGTTCCGTGGGGGTCACGCCTCGTGCGTCTGCACGATCTCGCGCTTCTCCGCGAAGTGGCAGGCGCTCGGGTGGTCCGAGCCCGAGCGGATCTCCAGCAGCGGGACCTGCTCGGCGCAGACGTCCTGCGCCTTCCAGCACCGGGTCCGGAACCGGCAGCCCGACGGCGGGCTGACCGGCGACGGCACGTCACCGGTCAGGCGGATGATCGCCTTGTTGTCCCGCACGGTCGGGTCCGGCACCGGCACGGCCGAGAGCAGCGCCTGGGTGTACGGGTGGGTCGGCCGCTCGTAGATCTCGTCCTCGGAGCCGATCTCGGCGATCTTGCCGAGGTACATCACCGCGACCCGGTCCGACAGGTGCCGGACCACCGACAGGTCGTGCGCGATGAAGATGTACGACAGGCCGAGCTCGCCCTGGAGCTTCTCCAGCAGGTTCATCACCTGGGCCTGGATCGACACGTCCAGGGCGCTGACCGGCTCGTCGCAGACGATGATCTCGGGCCGCAGGGCGAGCGCCCGGGCGATGCCGATGCGCTGCCGCTGACCGCCGGAGAACTGGTGCGGGTACCGGTGGATGTGCTCCGGGTTGAGGCCCACCAGGTCGAGCAGTTCCCTGACCTTCTCCCGGCGGCTGCCCTTCGGCGCCACCTCCGGGTGGATCTCGAACGGCTCGCCGATCAGGTCGCCGACCGTCATCCGCGGGTTCAGCGAGGTGTACGGGTCCTGCATCACCAGCTGGATCTGCCGACGCAGCCGGCGCAGCGCCGGGCCGGAGAACTTCGAGATGTCCTGGCCCTTGTAGTGGACGCTGCCACCCGTCGGCTTCTCCAGGTTCATCAGGACCCGGGCCAGCGTCGACTTGCCGCAGCCCGACTCGCCGACCACACCCAGGGTCTCGCCGGCCTTGAGCTCGAAGGAGACCCCGTCGACCGCCTTGACGTGACCGATGGTCTTCTTGAACACCACGCCCCGGGTCACGGGATAGTGCTTGACCAGGTCACGGACCTCGAGGATGTTCTCAGTCACGGTTCACCAGCTCCTCGGCGAAGTGGCAGGCGCTGGCCCGGCCGGCGCCGACCTGCAGCAGCGGCGGGACCTTCTCCCGGCAGACCGGCTGCGCCATGGGGCAGCGCGGGTTGAACGGGCAGCCCGGCGGGATGTTCATGAGGTTCGGCGGGAGACCCTTGATCGTCCGGAGCTCCTGCCCCTTCTCGTCGAGCCGCGGGATCGAGTTGATCAGGCCGATCGTGTACGGGTGCGCCGGCTTGGCGTACAGGTCGTAGACGTTGGCTTCCTCGACGATCCGGCCCGCGTACATCACCGCGATCCGGTCCGCGACGTCGGCGACCACGCCGAGGTCGTGGGTGATCAGGATCATGCCCATCTGCCGCTCGCGCTGGAGTTCGGCGAGCAGGTCCATGATCTGCGCCTGCACCGTCACGTCGAGCGCGGTGGTCGGCTCGTCCGCGATCAGCACCTCCGGGTCCAGGGCGAGCGACATCGCGATCATCGCGCGCTGCCGCATACCGCCCGAGAACTGGTGCGGGTAGCTGCTGAACCGGCCCTTGGCGTTCGGGATCTTGACCTGGTCGAGCATCTCGATCGCGCGCTTCTTGGCGTCGGAGCGGCTCATCCCGCGCCGTACCCGGAACTGCTCGGCGATCTGGAACCCGACGGTGAAGACCGGGTTCAGCGCGGAGAGCGCGTCCTGGAAGATCATCGCGATGCCCTCGCCGCGGATGCGGCGCCGCTCCTCGAAGGACATGCCGAGCATGTCCTTGCCCTGGAAGCGGACCTGACCGCCGGTGACGAAACCGGGCGGCGTGTCGAGGATGCCCATGATGGTCTGCGCGGTGACGCTCTTACCGGAGCCGGACTCGCCGAGCACGGCGAGGGTCTCCCCCGCGTCGACGTGGTACGTGACCCCGTTGATGACCTTGGCGACGCCGTCCCGGGTGCGGAACTCCACCCGGAGGTCTTCCACCTCGAGCAACCTGCCCGAGGGGCGGCCGGACGCGCCGGCCGCGGACTGCTCGGACACCAGAATGTCGGACAACTGAATCTCCCCTAGCGGAGTTTCGGATCGAGGGCCTCGCGGACCGCCTCACCGAGCATCACGAAGCTCAGTACGGCGGCGACGAGGAACGCGGCGGGGAAGAAGAGCAGGTAGGGCGCGACGCGGAGGAGGTTCTGCGCCTCGTTGATCATGATGCCCCAGGAGACCACCGGGCTCTTCAGGCCGACGCCCAGGAAGGACAGCGTCGCCTCGGCGCCGATGTACGAGCCGACCAGGATCGTCCCGTAGACCAGCAGCGGCGCGAGGCAGTTCGGCAGCAGGTGCTTGAGGATGATCCGGCCGGTGCCGGCGCCCAGCGCGCGGGCGGCGACGATGTAGTCCGCTTCCTTGGTGGCCAGCACCGAGGAACGCATCAGCCGCATCACGACCGGCCAGCCCAGCACGATCAGCGAGATGCTCACCAGCGCCATGATCTCGGCCTTGCTGTTGCTCGTGCCCGACCCGTTGAAGGTCGTCAGGATGACGATGGCACCCAGCACGAACGGCAGCCCGAAGAAGACATCGGCGATGCGGGAGAGCAGTGCGTCCACCCAGCCGCCCCGGTAGCCCGCCACGATGCCCATCGCGCCGCCGAAGAGCAGCACGCCGAGCACGGAGAGCAGGGAGACCACGATCGACGCGCGGGCGCCGTAGATCACCCGGGCGAAGACGTCCCGGCCCTGGAAGTCGTAGCCGAACCAGGCGTCCGACGACGGGCCGACGAGGCTGTTCTGCAAGTTGCCGTTCTCCGGGTCGCCGGAGGTGAACAGCGAGGGGAAGGCGGTCATCAGCATGAAGAGGACGATGAACCCTGCGGAGATCCAGAACAGCGGCTTGCGGCGCAGGTCACGCCAGGCGTCGCCGAGCAGACCGCGCGGCTTCTCCTTGCGGGCGTTCTCCGGCAGGCCCGCGTTGGTCGGCGCGCCGATCTCGTCGGGAGCCTGCGCGGGCGGCGTGCTGACGATCGAGGCGGCACTCGGGTCACTCATGCCCGCACCCCACTCCGCTCGGCGCGGGCACTGGTGCCCGCGCACGCTGCAATGATGATTCGTTCGCTGCGCTCACTCATAGCGGATCCTCGGGTCCAGGGCGGCGTAGAGCAGGTCGACCAGCAGGTTCATCAGCAGGTAGACGAGCACCAGGACCACCACGATGGAGACAACGGTA
This sequence comes from Micromonospora sp. AMSO12t, assembly GCF_008806585.1. Taxonomy (NCBI): domain Bacteria; kingdom Bacillati; phylum Actinomycetota; class Actinomycetes; order Micromonosporales; family Micromonosporaceae; genus Micromonospora; species Micromonospora sp. AMSO12t. The sequence goes on along the minus strand of NZ_WAAS01000103.1, from coordinate 6,811 downwards.
GCGCTCTCCTTGGTGATGATCGCGCGGTAGACCTGTCGGCCGATCCCGTTGATCTGGAAGATGCCCTCGGTGACGATCGCGCCGCCCATCAGGGCGCCGAGGTCAGTCCCGAGCAGCGTCACCACCGGGATGAGCGAGTTGCGCAGCAGGTGGATCCCGACCACCCGGCGCATCGGCAGACCCTTGGCGATCGCCGTACGCACGTAGTCGGCCCGCCGGTTCTCCGCGATGCTCGTGCGGGCCAACCGGGCGATGTACGCCATCGAGGCGCTACCGAGCACGAAGCCGGGCACGATCAGCTCGGAGAGCCGCATCTCGCTGGAGACCGTCGGCTTGACGATGCCCCACTGCACGCCGAGCAGCCACTGGGCCACGAAGCCGATGACGAAGATCGGCAGCGCGATCAGGAAGAGGCTGGAGACCAGGACCAGGTTGTCCAGGAAGCCGTTGCGGCGCAGGCCCGTCAGCACGCCCGCGGTGAGTCCGATGACCGCCTCGATGGCCAGCGCCACCAGGGCCAGCTTCAGGGTGTTCGGGTAGGCCGTGGCGATGATGTCACCGATCTCCCGGCCACCGAACGTCTGCCCGAAGTCGCCCTGGAAGAGGTTCTTCATGTAGTTGCCGTACTGCACGATGAGCGGCTCGTCGAGCTTGAACTTCTCGGTCATCATGTTGACGAAGCTGTCGGGGCAGGGACGCTCGCCACACTTGCCCGCGAACGGGTCACCGGGCACCGACCACACGAGCCAATAGATCAGGAACGTCGTCCCGATGAAGACCGGGATGAGTTGGAGCAGCCGTCTCAACAGATAACGGCCCATGGGGTGGTCCTCCAGACAGGGGGCGCGCGTCGGACGGCCGACACGGGGATGACAGACGTGGCGAGGCGGTGTGGTGACACCACCTCACGGAACGGCCCGGGTCGGGCTCACCGGTAGGTGAGCCCGACCCGGGGTCAGACCGTTCGGATCAGAGCTCGACCGAGGTGAGGTCGAGTTCACCGACGTTGGAGAGCTCGATCTTCTTGATCTTCTCGGAGTGGCCGGACTGCTGACCACCGAAGTAGACCGGGATCGAGGGGACGTCCTGGTCGATGAGGGCGACCGCCTCGGCGTACTTGGCGTGCGACGCCTCCAGGCTCGGCGCGGAGGCGGCTTCCTTGGCCAGCGCGTCGACCTGCGGGTTGCTGTACTTGCCGTCGTTCGAGGAACCGCCGGTCACGTAGAGCGGGCCGACCCAGTTCTCCACGTCCGGGTAGTCCTGCTGCCAGCCGGCGCGGTACATGCCGGTCATCTTGCCGGCGTTGATGTTCTGGCGGAACACCGCGAAGGTCGGCACGCCCTCGGCGCGAGCGTTGATGCCGAGGTTCGTCTTGACCTGCTGCGCGACGGCCTCCATCCACTCCTTGTGGCTGGCGTCGGCGTTGTAGAACATGACCAGCTCACCGGTGAAGCCACCGGCCTCGGCGAGGAGCTTCTTGGCCTCGTCGACGTTGAACTGGCAGGCGGTGCAGTTGCCGGCCTTGGCACCCGGGGTCAGCGGGTTGGCCCAGCTGTCGGCCGGCTTGCGCGAACCGAAGAAGATCTTGTCGCTGATCTCCTGGCGGTTGATCGACATCGAGACCGCGCGACGCAGCTTCGGGTTCTGGAAGCGCTTGTCGTAGATCGGGAAGGCGATGATGCCGGTCGACGGGGTGGTGGAGGAGATCGCCCGCTCGCCCAGGTCGTTCTTCCACTTGTCGCCCGCGATGGCGGAGACCGGAACCTGCTGCTGGAAGTCCAGGTTGCCGGCGAGCAGGTCGTTGTAGGCCGCCGTGTCGTCCTGGTACAGCTTGATGTTGACGTCCTTGATCTTCATCTTGTCGTTCAAGGAGTAGTCATCGAAGCGCGTCAGCTTGATCTGGACGTCGTCTTCCCACGACACGAACTTGATCGGGCCGTTGCCGATCGGCTTCTTGCCGAACGCCTCGGCGCCCTGGGTGAAGAACGCGTCCGGCAGCGGCATGAAGGTGCTGTAGCCGAGCTTGGTCGGGAACACCGCGGTCGGCGCGGCCAGGGTGACCTCGAAGGTCCAGTCGTCGACGACCTTCAGGCCGGACATCTCCTTGGCGGCGGGCTCGGGGGCCTTCTTCGGGCCCTCGGCGCCGTCCGGGTCCTCGGTGTGGACCTGGTCGAAGCCCTGGATGTCGGCGAAGAAGCTGCCGTTCTGCGCGCCGTTGGGCGAGTAGGCGCCCCAGTTCCAGGCGTCCACGAAGTTCTTGGCCTTGACGACGGTGCCGTCGTGGAACTTCGTGTCCTTCTTGATCTTGATCGTGTAGACCTTGGAGTCCGACGTCTCGATCGACTCGGCGACCGCGTTGCGCGGCGCGCTGCCGTCGTTCGGGTACTCGACCAGACCGGTCCAGATCCAGTCGATGATCGCCCCACCACCGGTCTCGGTGGTGTTCGACGGGACCAGGCCGACCTCCGGCTGAGTGCCGTCGATGGTGATCGCGCCGTCGCTGCTGGCGCCGGCGTCGCCACCGTCGCTGTCGCTGCTCGAGCAGCCGGACGCGACGAGCGCGAACGCCGCGCCCAGCGCGACCGCGCTACTTGCCCGCTTCGAGACTCTCATTCCGAGGGGCCTCCTCTTTCTGAACCTGGATCCGTCGTGGGTTTCACGCACGTATGGGGGGTGACACGTCCGGCGCCCGCAGTGCGGGAGCCGGTTTCACCGCAGTGAATTCGGGACAAGATTGATGTACCGATCCGCCGGGCCACCTCGCCCGTCGCGCTCGGCACCGCGCACACGAGACCACCACGGAGCACCGTCAACAGGCGGGTCCATGGTCGTCAGGCCGTACGGAGTGCCTCACATGAGGGGTGAGGTGCTGCCACTGTGACACCCACCGGCCCGTTCCGTGAAGGTGCCGTTATCAAGCCGTTAGTTGGTCGCCACGTTGCCGATACCCGAAAAAAGATCATGATGTACGCGGGTCGTACCGCTCTGAGCAGGAAAGACACGGTTCGGAGGGGGTCCGCCCCCCGGCGCGGGGTCGGCGGCTGTGAGCTTCCCCGCGCCCCCTCCGGCGCTGTCCGAGGTCGGCCGGGCGTTGGCCGTTTTTGCCCATCCGGACGATGCCGGCTTCGGCTGTGCGGGCACCATCGCCACCTGGGTGGCGGAGGGTGTCGACGCCTCGTACCTGCTCGTCACCCGGGCGACTGCGGAGAGTGCGGAGCACCCGCGCGCCGAGGTGAGCCGACCGCAGGAGGAAGAGCGGCGGCGACGTCCGGCAGGTCGGTCTCCGCGACGGCGCTGGTATCCACGCCCGAGGCGTGCGCCGGCTGGCCCGGCGGCGAACGACTCCGGCCCCGGCACCGCGCGGGGCGGTACCGGGGCCGGGGCCGTTGAAGCGGGCGTCGATCAGGCGGTGAAGCGCAGCTTGCGACGACGGAACAGCAGCACGGCGACCGCGCCGGCGGCCAGCAGCGCCACGCCGGCGGCGATCGCGGCGGCGATCGGGGAGCCGGTCAGCGGCAGGTCACCGCCGCCGCTCGCGGGCGAGGTCGACGGGGCCGGGCTGTCGACCGGGGCGCTCGGCGACGGGGACTCCGCCGGGGCGCTGGGCGACGGGGACTCCGCCGGCGCGCTCGGCGACGGCGACTCGGCCGGGGCGGCGGCGAACGCGGCCTCGGCCTTGGCGCTCACGGTGGCGCCGGTGCTGCCACCGAGGATGAGCTTCTGCGCGGCGCGCTGGCCGGTGAAGAGGAACACCCGGCCGAAGGAGACCGAATCCTGTGCGGAAACGGTCACCTTCACCTCGCCGGCGCCGTCCGCGGCCAGCCAGAACTGGCCGCCGTTGGTGGTCTTGGTGACCGGCTTGCCCTCGGCGTCGACCGCCGAGCCGCCGTCGACCGCGACGGTGATCTCGCCCGCCGGGCCCTTGACGGTGAACGGGCCGGCCTTCTCGCCGACGGTGGCCTTGGCGCTGGCCGGGTCGACGCTCAGCTCGGCCTTCGGCTCGGGCTGGTCGGTGGCGTTGGCCACCAGGTAGTCGTGGACCTTCTTGACCACGTCGTACTGCTTCTTGCCGAGCAGCTTCGGGTTGTCGACCCAGTCACCCAGCTTGACGCCGTCGCTGAAGTTCCAGATGGCGGTCTGGGTGCCGAAGTAGAGCAGCTTGTCGGCGTCGGCCTTCGCCGGAGCGGTGGCGCCGGCGGCGGCCAGCAGCTTGGCGGCGTCGGCGTTCGGGTAGCCGTGGGTCAGCACCCACTGCACCTTGCCGAGGTTCTTCACCTGGGACTCGTCCCAGGTGCCCTCCTTGTACTTGCCGTCGATCGCCACGTTGGTGTGGTAGTCGATGCAGAAGGCGGGGACGAGCTTTCCGTCGATCTTGAGTGCCAGGGCACCGGTGCTCTTCGGCTGCCCGTTGAGCACGAGCGTGACGTTGCTGCCCTTGACCGACTTGGCGACGCCGGTCTTGTCGGCGGCGGCGGCCGGCGCCACCGCGCCGAGTGCCAGCGCGCCGCCGGCGACGGTCGCCAGGGCGATCCGCGCCCAGCGCCGTCCTCGTTGTCCGAACATCAGAATCGTGCACCTCTCCCCAGGGGTGACCCGCGCACGGCGGGTTGCGTGAAGCCGCCGTTCCCGCGGGATGTGCACCACCCGCACGCGAGAACGCGACGGGGCATTATGTGACGGGAGTTGATCGCTTGTCAGCCCCTGTGGGCCGCATTCGTCGGTTCCGTCCCATATGACGGGGAAAAGAATTGGATCACACGAGCCGACGGTCGGCCGCCCAGCGGGACAACTCGTACCTGTTGGACATCTGGAGCTTGCGAAGCACGTTGGACACGTGCGTCTCCACCGTCTTGATGGAGATGTAGAGCTCCTTGGCGATCTCCTTGTAGGCGTACCCCCGGGCGAGCAGCCGCAGCACCTCGCGCTCGCGGTTGGTGAGCTGGTCCAGCTCCGGGTCGGCCACCGGGGCGTCGGGACGGGCCGCGAACGCGTCCAGCACGAACCCCGCCAACCGGGGGCTGAACACGGCGTCGCCGTCGGCCACCCGGCGGACCGCGGCGGCCAGCTCCTCGGGAGAGATCGTCTTCGTGACGTAGCCCCGCGCGCCGGCCCGGATCAGCCCGATCACGTCCTCCGCCGCGTCCGAGACGCTCAGCGCCAGGAACCTGACCTGCGGGTGGGTACGCCGCATCGCCTCCAGCACCGCCCGGCCGCCGCCGTCGGGCATGTGCACGTCGAGCAGCACCACGTCGGGCAGCGTGGCGGCGATCCGGGTGACCGCCTCGGCGACGGTGCTCGCCTCGCCCACCACCTCGACGTGCGCGCCCAGCTCGGCGCGGACCCCCGCGCGGAACATGGCGTGGTCGTCGACGAGGAAGACCCGCAGCCGCTCGGCGCGGGCAGCCGCCCCCTCGACCGGTTCCATCGACTGCTCGGTCATCACTTGTCCCTCTCCGCCGTTGCCGGGTCGCGGGTGATCGGCAGGATCAACCGGACCTCGGTCCCTTCCCCCGGCTCGGAGCGGATCTCCGCCCGGCCGCCGTGCCGCTTCATCCGCCCGATGATCGAGCCCCGGACCCCGTGCCGGTGGTCCTCCACCGTATCCGGGTCGAAGCCCTTCCCCCGGTCCCGGACGAAGACGCTGACCTGATCCGGCTCGACCTCGGCGTAGAGCGAGACGGTCTGCACCCCGGCGTGCCGGGCGGCGTTCACCAGCGCCTCGCGGGCGGCCGCCACCAGCGCGCCGACCCGCTCGTCGGTCTCCCGGTCGCCGACCACCACCGCCTCCACCGTGATCGCGAACGTGTCCTCGACCTCGGCGGCGGCCTGCTCCAGGGCGGCGGCGAACCGCTCGGTGGGCGAGCCGGTGGGCTTGTAGAGCCAGTTGCGCAGCGAGCGTTCCTGCCCCCTGGCGAGCCGCTGGACGGTCTTCACGTCGCTCGCGTTGCGCTGGATCAGGGCCAGGGTGTGCAGCACCTGGTCGTGCACCATGGCGGCCAGCTCGGCCCGTTCCTGCTCCCGGATGCGCCCCTCGCGCTCCGACCGGAGCTGGTTGTACGTCCGCCACAGCACCGGCGCGGCCACCACGCCGACCCCGGCCAGCCCGACCAGGGCGAAGATCACGCCGTTGAGCACGGCGTCGAAGTTCTGCGCCGGGGAGTACACCGCGGCGACGCCGATGATGCCCACCGCGACCAGCACCCCGCCGCCGATGAACCGGAGCACGAAGGCCCGCCGGTCGCTCTCCTCCACCACCGCGCCCAGCCAGGGCACCGGCATGGAGTCGCCCCACTGCCGCCGCCGCTCCGGCGCCGACTGGTGCCAGATCACCCCGGCGCCGACCGCGATGATCGCGACCAGCCAGCCGGCGGTGCCCGCCGCCCCGACCGAGTCGAAGACCATCACCTGCACCAGCAGCACGCCGAGGCCGATCGCCACGAACGGCAGCAGCTGGGCGACGTCCCTGCGGGCCGGTACGGCGGTGTCGCCCGGGCGCAGCGGCACGACCGCCCAGAAGGCCGCGTAGAGCAGCAGGCCGAGCCCGCTCAGCCCCAGCAGCACCATGAAGGCGACCCGTACCCGCAGCACCGAGATGCCGAGGTGGTCGGCGATGCCGGCGGCCACCCCCGCGGCCATCCGGTGCTCGGGGGCGCGGTAGAGGCGGGGTGGCTGGGTCACGGCGCTGATCGGAGACTCCCTGGTCACGGCGGGCACGGAGCGGGCGACGGTCCGTTTCCGGTGTCGGATCGATCGTCACACGACGCACCGGGGCCCGACCACGGGGACGCCCCCGACATTCGGGCCCCGGTGC
>NZ_WAAS01000102.1:0-20847 GCF_008806585.1 Micromonospora sp. AMSO12t | reverse complement strand
CCACCGGCCCTGCTCCTGATCCTCGGGCTGCTCCTGGGCCTGGCCGCCCCCACGGTGGTAGCGGCCCCCGCCTCCGCCGGGCCTGGCGACGCGTTCTGCTCCACCAACGGCTTCTTCGAGCCGAACCCCGCCAACCCGTCGATCGGTACGACCTGGACGTTCATCGGGAGCCGGAGCAACGGAAGCTTCACCTACCGGTACTGGATGGCGCAGCAGCCGAGCGGGTCGTCCATCCTGTACTACCGGAACAGCCTGGTGGCCAAGTGCAACGGCATCGCCCTGGTCCTGAGCACGACGCTCGCGACGACCGGTGCCTCCGGCACCGCCCACTGCACCAGTAGCGCCGACATGACGCCACCGGCCTCGTCGGTCACCGAGCGGTACGTCGGGCAACGCTGGGTCCCCACCCAGGGAACCACCCCGACCGCCACGATCCGGTACTGGCACCGGGAGTGGTTCTCCTACGCCACCCTGACCTGGAACTACAGCTCCAGCTACGTGGTGCGGTGCTGAACCGCCGTCGGCTCGCGCCGGTCATGACGAGAACTTCGCCGCCTCCTGCATCACCTTCTGGTACTCGTTCCTGGCCAGGGTGAGTTTCTCCTGAAGGCTGAGCATGGCGTCCCGCCGCGAATCGGCGGTGCTGCCCGGGCCGACCTCGGCCAACAGTGCCTTCACCGGCGGTGTGTTCATGGCTGGCGTGTACGGGTTGGCGGGATTCAGGAGATGCTCGACATGGTTGAGCGCCATCGAGATCGTCTGCACCTTTTCGAGAGCCCGCAGAAGCTTGTTCTGTACTTCCTGTTCCGCGGGGCTGAGGGTCACGTCATCTGAATCCGAGTCCATGAGCACCCATCCTTGCCGTGCGGACTGTTCGCAGGTCGGGGCGGTTGGCCGTCGCCCCATTCTAGAGCTGTTCACCGGGCCCCCGTGACGATTGTCGGTGCCTGACGGCAACGCGCGGAACCCGTACGCGAAGCGGGCCGCCGGCTGGTCCGGCGGCCCGCTGTCGTGGGCGATCAGCTCGCGCAGACGGCGTACGCGCGCACCTTCCAGTTGCTGCTGAAACCGTTCTCGTCCTCGGCGGCGGAGACGGTGACGACGGTCGAGGTGGTGGCCCGCATCTGGGTCAGGCGCACCTGCCCGTCGCCGCCGAGGATCTCGCCGCCCACCCCGTGCACCCGCGTCCCGGGCGGGCAGGTTGCGGTGACCGACTGGGTGGCGGCGGAGCTGTAGACGCTGTCGTCGATCACGCGCTGCTCGCCGGGCAGCGGGTCGGCGCAGATCGCGACCGCGTCCAGCCACCAGCTGTCGGCGAAGCCGGTGCCGTCCTCGGCGCCGGCCACCACGACGCTGTTCTGGTGGATGCGCAGGTCCTCCAGGACGACCTCGCTGTTCGCCGCCCCGACGACCGCGCCACCGACCCCGATGGCGTGCTTGCCGGCCGGGCAGGACTTCTCGAACCAGTTCGACGTGCCGAAGCTGGGCGCCGAGCTGCCGGACACCATCACCAGGCCGGCCGGCGGCGTGGCGCAGATCGCGTTCGCCGTGACCGCCCAGTTGCCGCCGACGCCGTTCTCGTCCTCCCGGCCGGTCACCGAGTACGCGTCCCCGCCGATCAGCGGACGCATGATGTCCATGCCGACCTGCCCGAGGCCGGAGCCGGTGATCGCGCCGCCGCCGCCGATGACCTTGGTGCCGGCCGGGCAGGTCGCGTTCTGCGTCTTCGCGCTGCTGTTGCTGGGGCCGGTCGTCGTCTTGACGCTCAGGCCGGGCACCGCCGCCACCGGCCCGGCGAGGGCCAGCTGGCCGAGGACGAGCGCGCTCAGCGCGGCCCCGCCCACGGTGGCCGTCCGTCGCGCCCACCGGATGTGCTTCGATCCTTCTCGCATGGTGTCTTCCCTTCGGGTTCTTCGTCGCGATGACACCGGTAGGAGTCGGGGCGGGTCGGGATGCCAACAGAAACTTCGAAGAAAAATATTCCGCCGCTTTACTGGACCCGTCGACGAGCAGCGAGGGACACGATGGACACGGCGGCACAGGACGACTCCACGCTGGTCGAGGCGGTGCGCCGCGGCGAGCGGGCCGGGCTGGAGGGCATGTACCGGCGCTACGCCGACCGGCTCTACACGTACGCCCGGACCATGCTGCGCGAGCCGGAGGCCGCCGCGGACGCCGTCCACGACGCGTTCCTCACCGCCAGCCAGCGCATCGACCAGCTCCGCGAGCCCGACCGGCTGCGCTCCTGGCTGTACGCGATCGTGCGCAACGAGTGCCTCCGGCAGCTGCGGGAGCGGTCCCGCTCCCTGCCGCTGGAGGAGGCCGGCGAGCCGGCGGCCGACATCGCCGACCCCGGCACGGGCGTCAACGCCGATCAGGTACGCGACCTGGTGCACACCGCGGTGGCGGCGCTGAACCCGGGCGACCGTGAGGTGGTCCACCTGGCCATCCGCCACGACCTGTCGTCCGCCGACATCGGCGTGGCCCTCGGGGTGCCCACGAACCACGCGCACGCCCGCCTGTCGCGCGCCCGCTCGCAGCTCGAACGGGCGCTGGGGGCGCTGCTGGTGGCCCGCACCGGAGCCCGGGACTGCCCGGGTCTCGCCGACCTGATCGACGGGTGGCAGGGCCGGCTCACCCCGACGCTGCGCAAGCGGGTGTCGCGGCACATCGAGAGCTGTGCGGTGTGCGGGCTGCTCCGGCGCGAACAGCTCAGCCCGGCCGCGCTGCTGTCGGCGTACACGGCTCCGGTGTTCCTGGTCGTTGCCGACTCGGTGTGGCCGCGACTGGCCGAGGCCGCGACCGGTGCCCCGGCCGATTCGGCAGCCGGCGCGGGGACCGATCCGGCGGGCACGGTCACGGCCGACCCCGCGCCGGCCGACCCGACGCTGCCGGCCGATCCGGCCGATCCGGCGCTCGCCGCCGATCCGGCGGCACCGGGCCGGGTGCCGCCGGTCGATGCGGCACCGCCCGCCGGTCCGGCTTCGTCGGCCGATCCGGCGCTGTCCGCCGATTCGGCCTCGCCGACCGACCCGGCGTCGTCCGCCGAACCGGCGCCGCCGGCCGAGGCAATCCCCGGGATGGGGGACACCGGACAGGCACAGGGGGCCGCTGAGGGGCCCGCGCCCGCAGCGGATGACGCGGTCGACGGGCCTACGCCCGCGGCGAACGGGCCGGTGACCCCGGACGGTGCGGCGGCGGGGCCCTCGGGCGGTGCGGCGCATCCCGTGCGGACGACCTCGCCTGCGAACCGCAAGCGGCACCGCCGGCAGGTGGCCGCGTCCGTGGCTCTGCTGATCCTCCTCGCCGCACTCGGCACCTGGGCGCTGGCACCCGGGCGCCCGACCGCCGCGCAGGACGCCGCCGGCCAGCCGGTGTCGGAGACGCACGGACCGGCGGCCGGCGACCCGGTGACGCCCGCCTCCGCGCTGCCGTCGGGCACCGCCCCGGTGACCGGTACGCGGGCCGCCGAATCGCCGTCGGCCGGCGCCGTCGGTCCGACGCCCGGGCCCGTGGTCACGCCGGCGGACGGCGACGGGGTTACCCGGACTGACGCGCCCGACGCCGTGCCGGGTGGCCCCGCGCCGTCGCCGACCGCTGCGCCGTCCAGGCCTCCGACCGCGCCCCGGCCGACCGCCACACCGCAGGTCGCCGCGGCGTTCACGGTCTCCGCCACCGCCCACGTGCGGTGCGGCTCGGACACGTACACCCTGGTGGTGCAGGCCACCGGCAGTGCCGCGCTCGGCGGCGCCGAGGTGCGCTGGACACCCGCCGGGGGCAGGACGTCGACCCGGGCGATGACGGTGGACGGAACGACCGCGCGGGCGAGCGTCGGGCGGCTGCGCGCACCGACGCTGACCTGGTCGGTACGGGCGACGGCCACGGACGGCCGGACGGCGCAGAGCGCGACCCGCACGGTCACCGACCCGTGCGTGCGACCGGGCTAGCCGGGACGGCAGGGCTGGCCGGGACGGCCGTGGAGCAGGACGGCCGAGGTAGCCGGGACGGCAGGGCCGGTCGGGACGGCCGTGGAGCAGGACGGTTGCGGACCGTCCTGTTTGTCCTCGTCGGACGCTGCGGCCCGGACGGCTGAAATACGGTGTCGGGGTGGCGATGCTGAGACTTGAGCCGATGACCGCCGAGCAGTACCTCCGGTATCGGCGGCGGGCGGAGGCGAGCTACGCGCAGCACATCGCCGAGTCCGGCGCGCTGCCGGCGCCGGAGGCCGAACGGAAGGCCCAGGAGGATTACGCGACGCTCCTGCCCGACGGTCTGGCCACGCCGGGGCACCATCTCTGGACGGTCCACGACGGTGACGACGAGGTCGGCATGTTCTGGCTGCACGTCGAACAGAAGTCGGACGGGCCGCACGCCTTCTGCTACGACGTCGAGGTGCGACCGGAAGTGCGGCGCAGGGGCCACGGGCGGGCCATGTTCCAGGCCGTCGAACAGCGGTGCCGGGAGTGGGGAGTCGTCTCGATCGGCCTGAGCGTCTTCGGTTTCAACCTCCCCGCGCGCAGGCTCTACGAGCAGCTGGGCTTCGAGGCGACCGCCATCCAGATGCGCAAGCGGCTGTAGCCCGCGGCCAGCTCGGCCGCCCCGTCCCAGGGAGAGCGCGGCCGATCGGCCGCGTACGTCGTGCGGGCCGGGGTTGGATGGGGCGATGAGTTACGCGGAGGTCGCCGGGCTGCGCCTGTGGCACGAGGAGCACGGCGCCGGCCGCCCGCTGCTGCTGTTGCACGGCGGCTTCGGGTCGGTGGAGATGTTCGCGCCGATCCTGCCGGCGCTGGCCGCGCGTCGTCGGGTGATCGCGGTCGACCTCCAGGGCCACGGGCGCACCGCCGACGTCGACCGCCCGCTGCGCTACGAGTCGATGGCCGACGACGTCGCGGCGCTGATCGGGCACCTCGGCCTGGCCGAGGCCGACGTGCTGGGCTACTCGCTCGGCGGCGGCGTGGCGCTGCGTACCGCGATCCAGCACCCGGCGCTGGTGCGCCGGCTGGTCGTCGTCTCCGCGCCGTGCCGGCGGCTGGGCTGGTATCCGGAGGTGCTGGCGGGCATGCCCGAGCCCGACGAGGAGGCGGGCGAGCGGATGCGGGGCACTCCGCCGCACGCGCTCTACACCCGCGTCGCGCCCCGGCCGGGGGACTGGTCGCGGCTCTGGGCGAAGACGGGCGAGCTGCTGCGCCGCGACTACGACTGGTCGGCCGAGGTGGCCGCCCTCGCCGTGCCCACCCTGCTGGTCTTCGCCGACGCCGACTCGGTCAGCGCCGCGCACGTGGTGGAGTTCTTCGGGCTGCTCGGCGGCGGCCACCGGGACGCCGGCGGGGACGGCACCGACCGCCCGGCCTCCCGGCTCGCCGTGCTGCCGGGACTCACCCACTACGACATCGTCGTCTCGCCGGCGCTGCCCGCCGCCGTCCTGCCGTTCCTCACCCATCCGGTGTCGCCGCCCGGCTGACGCTGGGCGCCCGCGAGCCGTCCCTGGAGCTGTTCACGGACTACCTGCGCTACATCGTCGAGCGGACCACGCGGCAGCCCGATCTCACCCGGGCGCTGATCGAGCTGCGGCTGGAGGCCGCCCGCCGCCCCGACCTGGCCCGGATCCTCGGCGACACCCTGCGGCGCGGCTACCGCGACGACGTCGCGTTCCACCTCGCCGCCGGATTACCGGGTGGCGCGTTCGAGGTCGCTCTGCTGCACTACGCCGTGGACGGGCTGCTGCTCGATCTGCTCGGCACGTCCATCGAGGCGGGATTCGATCCCGACGACGTGGTCGTGGCATTCGTGTCCCGGCTGGTCGGCGGTGTCGACCGGTGACTCCGACAGAGGGAGGCGGCGTGGTGGAACTGGTACCGATGACGGCCGAGGAGTTCGCGCGGGTGCGGGAGCCGCTCGTGCGCTCGTACGCCGAGGCGATGGTCACCGACCGCGGCCTGGCGCCGGCCACGGCCCTGGAGCGGGCCACCACCCAGCTGCGCGAACAGCTCCCCGACGGCGTCGACAGCGCCGGCGCCCTGCTCCGCACGGCCCGGGTGGGCGACGTCGAGGTGGGGTGGATCTGGGTGGGGCTCCCCGGCGGCCCCGCCGGGCCCCACACCGCGTGGCTCAACAGCGTCGAGGTGCATCCCGGACATCGCAGACAGGGATACGGGCGGCGGATGATCCAGCTCGTCGAGGCGGAACTCGCCGCCCTCGGGGTGCCCGAGCTGGGGCTGAACGTCTTCGGCTCCAACACCGGGGCCATCCATCTCTACCACGACCTCGGCTACCGGGTGGCCGCCCAGCAGATGACGAAGCGGATCTCCCCGGCCGGCTGAGCCCGTCAGGAGTGTTCCCCGGCGCAGCGGGAACCCCGCCCCGGACGCACCTGGGGAGGAGCGACGGATGAGGCATGGCGGCGGACTGACCATCGGTGTGCTCGGCTCGTACGGCGGTCGCAACCTCGGTGACGAGGCGATCCTGAGCGGTCTGCTGGCCGACCTGCGCGAGCAGGAGCCGAACGGGCGGATCATCGTCTTCTCCCGGAACCCGGAGCACACCAGGATCGCCCATCCCGACGTGGAGGCGGTGCCCTGGGAGGGGATCAGCCGGACCGACTCGGCGCTGGTCCTGGCCCAGCTCGACGTGCTGATCCTCGGCGGCGGCGGCATCCTCTACGACCGGGAGGCCCGCCGCTACCTGCGGGTGGTCCGGGTCGCCCAGGAGCGGGGCCTGCCGCTGCTGACGTACGCGGTGGGGGTCGGGCCGCTCAGCGAGGACGTGGACACCGGCATGGTGCGGGAGACCCTCGCCAGCGCCACCCAGGTGACCGTACGGGACCAGGAGTCCCGGATGGTGCTGGAGGAGGCGGGGCTGCTCAACCCGATCACCGTCACCGCCGATCCCGCGTTCCTGATCGAGCCCGAGGACTTCCCGGCGGAGCTGCTCCGCGAGGAGGGGGTGCCGGCCGGCAAGCGGCTGGTGGGGATGAGCGTGCGGGAACCGGGCCGGGCCGCCGAGCGCCTCGACGTCGACGGCTACCACCGCCTGCTCGCCCAGATCGGCGACTTCCTGGTGCACCGGATCGACGCCTACGTGCTCTTCGTCCCGATGGAGCGCGACGACATCCGGCACTCGCACGGCGTGCTGTCGCACATGGTCGCCGCCGAGCGGGGCCGGATCCTGCACGGCACCTACTCGCCCCAGCAGGTGCTCGGGCTGATGCGCCACTTCGACCTGGCCGTGGGCATGCGGCTGCACTTCCTGATCTTCGCCGCGATGGCGGGCACGCCGTTCCTGCCGCTGCCGTACGCCGGCAAGGTCTTCGACCTCGCCCAGCGGCTCGGGGTGCCGGCGCTGCGCGGCGTGGAGCGGGAGGTCGAGGGCCCGCTCCTGGCCGAGGTCGACCGGCTCTGGGACGAGCGGGAGCAGCGGGCCGAGGCCACCGCCCGACGGGTGGCCGAGGTGTGCGACGAGGCCCGGGGAACCTCCCAGGTCACCCGCGCCGTGCTGGACAGCCTGCGCGCCCGCACCCTGGCCCCGGCGGTCTGACCCGCCGGCTCAGACCGCCGGCCCCCGCCAGCGGTAGCACCACCGGTCGGCGTCGGCGTCCACGGATTCCAGCTCGTAGATCTCCGCCTCGGCCAGCCCCTTCGCGCCGAGGTGGTGATGGGTCAGCGGCGGGCGGCCGTTCGGGTCCAGCTCCACGGTGACGGTCTCGCCGTCGGCCACGCCGCCGGCCAGGGGGATCTCTGCCGTTGATGCCATGCGCCCCATCCTGCCCCGCCCGGGGGGACCCCGCAGCGGATAGCGGGGCAGCGGGCCTGGGCGGACCGGCACTAGGGTCGGTGGATGGCGGAGATGGCAATCGATCCCACGCTCGGCCCGGTGCTGGCGCGCACCGGCGACGAGCGCGCCGTGCTCGAATCGTTCCTCGACTTCCACCGGGGCGTGCTGCTGCGCAAGGTGCGCGGGCTCTCCGACGCCGACGCGGCCCGCCGGCTGGTGCCCTCGGCCACCACCGTCGCCGGCCTCGTCAGACACCTGACGCTGGTGGAGCGGAACTGGTTCCCGTGTCTGCTCGCCCCCGGCCCGGGCGACGTCTACCTCACCTCGGAGGAGGACGCGGCGGCGAGCTTCACGCTCACCGACGACGACACCGTCGAACGGCTCGCCGCCGCGTACGAGCGGGCCTGCGCCCGGTCCCGGGAGGTCGCCGGCCGGTTCGACCTCGACCACGTCGTGCCGCACCCGCAGCTCGGTGAGGTCTCGCTGCGCTGGATCCTCGTGCACATGATCGAGGAGACCGCCCGGCACGTCGGGCACGCCGACATCCTCCGCGAGCTGACCGACGGCGCCACCGGCGCGCTCTGACCGCCGGCCGCGCGGCGACCTGACCCTGACCCGGGCGCGCCCGCGCGCCGACGCACAGCGGGCTCAGCGACGCGGCAGCAGGTCGGGCGGATACTCCATGCCGTCGTGGGTGCAGGCCGCCGCGGCGACCCGGGCCGCGTACGCCGCCGCGTCGGTCAGCGCCGCGCCGCGCAGCCGGGCGGCGATCACGCCCGCCGCGAAGGCGTCCCCCGCGCCGTTGGTGTCGACGACCGGTGCGGGCGGCGCGGCGGCGGGCACCGCCGTCGGTGCGCCGCCGCCGGTGTGCAGTTCGGCGCCGTCCGCGCCCCGGGTCACCAGCACCGTGCGGGGCGCCAGCGTGGCGGCGAGCGCGCCGGCCCCCGCGCCCAGGCGGACCCCGCTGACGAAGACCAGGTCGGCCACCTCGGCGAAGGGCCGGTGGTAGGCGTTCCCGCCGTCCCAGTCGTGCAGGTCGGTGGAGAGGACGGCCCCGTCGGCCAGCCCCGCGCGCAGGGCGGTCAGCAGGGGAAGCGTCCAGTCCATGATCGACAGATGTACGTGAGCCGCCTGCCGGACGAGCGCGGTCACCTCGGCCGCCGGGAACGGGGCCGGCCCGTGCCAGGGGCGCGGATCGTAGAGCGACATCCGCCGGCCGCCCGGGTCGACCATGTTCACCGACCGCCGGGTGCCGGCCGGGGCGTCGCCCAGCACGGCGTGCACTCCGGTGCGGGCCAGCGCGGCGCGGACCACCTCGCCGGCCGGGTCGACACCGATGACGTCCACCACCGCCACCCGGAGCCCGAGCGCGTGCGCGGCGAGCGCCACCCCCGCGCCGGTGTTGCCGATCCGCAGGTCGATCGGGTCGACGGTGACGGAGTCGGCGGCCGGCAGCGGGATCGCGGGCACCCGTACCCGCACGTCGACGCCGAGACCGCCGATCACGAGAAGGTCGTACACGCGCCCGACCCTATCCCCGCCGCCCGGCGGCCACGGAGCCCGGGCCGCCCGCCGCCCGCTCGTCCGGACGGCCGACGGTGTGCTGGCCGGGGCCGCCGGGCCCGGACCGATATCCTCGCCGGGGTCGTCGCGAGGAGGGGGACGCGTGCTGGTCGTCCACGGGGTCTGGCGCTCCGGCGTGGGGCTCGCCGTCTGGGCCGAGGACAGCGCGCTGCCGGCCGACGCGCCGCGCCGCCCTGGCCGGGCGCCCCGGGAACGGCCGCACCCGTTCGCCGCCGACCAGGCCGCGCTCGTCGCCGCGCTGGCCGCGACGGCCGAGCCGGCCCACCTCGGCACCGCCCTGCTCACCCTCCCCACCCGGGCCGGCGCACCGCTGGACTCCCCGGAACTCGTCCGCGCCGACGTCGCCGGGCCGGTCCGCGGGCCGGTCACCCTCGCCGGCTGGCGGGTCCCCGTCCTCTGGTACGCCCCCGACGCCGCCCTGGCCCTGCTGCGCGGCGTCGACGCGGTGGCCGCCGTGCCGGGCGCGACCCTGCGCCACCTCGCCGAGCTGGCCGACTTCGCGGTCGACCTGGCGGCCCGGGGCCGGGTCCTGCCCGGCCTCGCCGAGGCGCCCCCGACGGCTCGCGCCCGGGCGGGCGGGAAGCGGGCGGAGGCCGGCGCCCGGGCGGTCTGGCGACCGCTGCTGACCGGCACGGACGCCGCCTGGGCCCGGGCGCTGGCGCTGGCCCTGCCCCCGGCCGCCCGCGCCGCCACCGGGCCGGACGAACCGGGCGACCCCGGTGCCGCCGCCGGGGCGGGCACCCCGTCCGGACCGGGCGCCGCTCGGCGCGCGCGATCCGGCCCGCCCGCCGGCCGCCACCGGCCCGCGCCGGCCGCCGTCGACGCGCCGGGCGCGCTGGTCGCCGACGCGCTCGACGCGCTCACCGACGCCGCCGTCCGGGCGACCCTGGCGGAGACCGCGCTGGCCCGGGGCGTACGCCCGAACGGCGCGGTGCCGGCCTGGCTGGCCGCGCTCACCGGGCCGGTGCGGGAGTTCGCCGCCGACCCGGCCGCGCTGGACACCCTCCGCGCCGAACTGGACGCCTGGCAGCGCGACGCGGCCGGCGGCGCCGTGCGGGCCAGCTTCCGCCTGGTCGAGCCGCCGGCCGAGGAGCTCACCGAGGCGGTGGTCGTGGTGCCCGCCGACCCGGCGGCGACGGCGCGGCCGGCCGGGCGGTGGCGCATCGAGTTCGGGCTCCAGGCGGCGGACGAGCCGAGCCTGCACGTGGACGCCGGGCAGGTCTGGCGGGCGCCGGCCAGCGTCGCCGGGTTGGCCGGTCGCGGCGACGACCCGCAGGAGACCCTGCTCGCCGAGCTGGGGCGCGCCAGCCGGCTCTGGCCCGAGCTGGACAACGCCCTGCGTACGGCCACGCCGGAGGCCCTGGAGCTGGACGTCGAGGGGGCGCACCGGTTCCTCCGCGAGGGCGCGCCGGTGCTGCACGCCGCCGGGTTCGCCGTGCTGCTGCCGTCCTGGTGGCGGCGCCCGTCGTCCCGGCTCGGCGCCCGGTTGCAGGCCCGCAGCCGGACCGCCCCGGGCACCGTCGCCGCCACCGCCGGGGGCGTCGGGCTGGACGCCCTCGTCGACTACCGTTGGGAGGTGTCCCTCGGCGACCAGCCGCTCACGGCCGAGGAACTGGCGTCGCTGGCCGCGCTGAAGACCCCGCTCGTGCGGCTGCGCGGGCAGTGGGTGGAACTGGACCCGAAGCGGCTCGCCGCCGGCCTGCGGCTGCTCCGGTCCTCCGGCGAGCTGACCGTCGCCGACCTGCTCCGGCTCGGCCTGGCCGACGCCGAGCAGCCGGACGCGCTGCCGGTGCTGGAGGTCGGCGCCGACGGCGCGCTGGGCGACCTGCTCGCCGGGGCGGTGGAGCGCCGGCTCGCCCCGCTGGACCCGCCGCCGGGGTTCCACGGCACGCTGCGGCCGTACCAGCGGCGGGGGTTGGCCTGGTTGGCGTTCCTCCAGTCGCTGGGGCTCGGCGCGGTGCTCGCCGACGACATGGGGCTGGGCAAGACGGTGCAACTGCTCGCCCTGCTCGCCGGGGACCCGCCGGACGCCGGCCCGACCCTGCTGGTCTGCCCGATGTCGCTGGTGGGCAACTGGCAGCGCGAGGCGGCGCGGTTCACGCCGGGGCTGCGCGTACACGTGCACCACGGCGCGGAGCGGGCGCGGGGCGAGGCGTTCGGCGCGGCCGTGCACGACGCGGACCTGGTCCTCACCACCTACTCGGTCGCGGCCCGCGACGCGGTCGAGCTGGCCGGGATCGACTGGCGGCGGGTGGTCGTCGACGAGGCCCAGGCCATCAAGAACGCCGCCACCCGGCAGGCCGAGGCGGTCCGCGCGCTGCCCGCCCGGCACCGGATCGCCGTCACCGGCACGCCCGTGGAGAACCGGCTGGCGGACCTCTG
The DNA here is from genome assembly GCF_008806585.1 of Micromonospora sp. AMSO12t. Lineage (NCBI taxonomy): Bacteria > Bacillati > Actinomycetota > Actinomycetes > Micromonosporales > Micromonosporaceae > Micromonospora > Micromonospora sp. AMSO12t. The sequence continues at coordinate 9,111 of NZ_WAAS01000102.1, read as the reverse complement.
GTCGATCATGCAGTTCGCCAACCCCGGCCTGCTCGGGCCGGCGGCGACCTTCCGCAAGAAGTACGCCGAGCCGATCGAGCGGCACGGCGACGCCGAGACGGCCGAGCGGCTGCGCCGGATCACCGGCCCGTTCGTGCTGCGCCGGCTCAAGACCGACTCCTCGATCATCTCCGACCTGCCGGAGAAGCTGGAGATGGAGGTGCTCTGCAACCTCACCGCCGAGCAGGCCTCGCTCTACCGGGCGATCGTCGACGACATGATGGCGCGGATCGAGTCCAGCGACGGCATCGAGCGCCGTGGGCTGGTGCTCGCCGCCATGACCCGGCTCAAGCAGGTCTGCAACCACCCCGCGCAACTGCTGCGCGACGGCTCGGCGCTGCCCGGCCGCTCCGGCAAGCTGGCCCGCCTGGAGGAGATCCTGGACGAGGTCCTCGCGGCGGGGGAGCGGGCTTTGCTCTTCACCCAGTACGCCGAGTTCGGTGGCATGCTGCGCGGGCACCTGTCGGCCCGCTTCGGCCGGGAGGTGCTCTTCCTGCACGGCGGGGTCGGCAAGGCCGACCGGGACGCCATGGTGACCCGGTTCCAGTCCCCGGGGGGACCGGCGATCTTCGTCCTGTCGCTCAAGGCCGGCGGCACCGGGCTCACCCTCACCGAGGCCAACCACGTGGTGCACGTCGACCGGTGGTGGAACCCCGCCGTCGAGGACCAGGCCACCGACCGGGCGTTCCGCATCGGCCAGCGGCGCCGGGTGCAGGTCCGCAAGTTCGTCTGCGCCGGCACGGTGGAGGAGAAGGTGGCGGCGCTGATCGCCGACAAGCGCAGCCTCGCCGCCTCGGTCGTCGGCACCGGCGAGCAGTGGGTCACCGAGCTGTCCACGACGCAGCTGCGCGAGTTGTTCACCCTGGAGGCCGGGGCGGTGGTGGAGTGAGCGGGCAGGCGCAGGGCGACGGCGGCGCCAACGGCCGGTTCGCCGACTACGGCCGGCCGCGCCGGGTCGACGGCGGGCTGCGGGCCCGCAGCACCCGGGGGGCCATTGGCCGGTCCTGGTGGTCCCAACGCTTCCTGGAGGTGCTGGAGTCGTTCGCCCTCGGCACCCGGCTGACCCGTGGCCGGTCGTACGCGCGGGCCGGACAGGTGGTCCGGCTGGAGGTCGCCCCGGGCACCGTCGGCGCCGTCGTGCAGGGCTCCCGCGCGCAGCCGTACGAGGTGAGCATCGCGCTGCCGCCGTTTCCGGAGGCGATCTGGGCCCGCGTGGAGGCGGAGCTGGCCGCCCAGGCGTTCTTCAGCGCCCGGCTGCTCGCCGGCGACCTGCCCCCGGAACTGGAGGAGCTGTTCGGGGCCGCCGGCGCCCCGCTCTTCCCCGCCGGCGTGGCGGAGCTGCGTCAACGGTGCAGCTGCCCCGACTTCGCCGTTCCCTGCAAGCATCTCGCGGCCACGTTCTACCTGCTCGCGGAGGCGTTCGACGCCGACCCGTTCCAGTTGCTGCACTGGCGGGGTCGGAGCCGGACGCAGCTGCTCGACCGGCTGCGCGTCCTGCGGGCCGACGCCGCAGGCGCCGACGACCAGCCGGCCGCGACGGAGGCCGCACCGGCGTCGCCGTCCCTGCCGAACGGTGCGGTGCCGACCACGCCGTCCAGCTCGGACGGTGCCGTGCCGGCCTCGCCGTCCATGTCGGACGGTGCCGTGCCGTCCGTGGCGGACGGTGCCGGACCGCAGCCCACGCCGTCCATCCCGGACGGTGCGTTGCCGCCGACGGCGGAGTCCACGCGGGACGGCGCTGTCTTGGGTGCCGGGCGGGACGCCGTGGCCGCCCCGCCGGTCGGGGCGTCGCGGGCGCTCGCCGGCCTGCCGCCGGCGCCGCTGGCCGAGGCGGTCGACCGGTTCTGGCTGCCGCCGGTCCCGTTGCCCGACCGGCCACCCAGCCTGTCGACCGGACCGGACCTGCTGCTGCGGCAGCTCGGCGCGCCGGCCCCCGCCATCGGCGGGCCCGGTCTCCTGGAGCGGCTGCGGCGGGCGTACCGGCTCCTCGGCGGGTGAGACCGCCGGCGAAACGGTACGCGGCCCCGGCTCACAGCCAGCGGCGGCGGAACCGCCACATGAGTGCGGCGTTGGCCACCAGGACCACCGCGCAGACGGCCCCGGCCAGTCGCCCGGCCAGCACGGTCATCGCCGGCAGCGAGGCCCACAGCACGATCGTCAACAGCATCAGCCACCGGCCGCGACGGGCCCGGGCCCGGTTGTCGAGCCGGGCGAAGAACGCCGGATCGCTCTCCCGGAGCTGACGGGTGATCTGCTCGAACCTGCGCTGATCCTCTTTGCTGAGCATGTGCCTTCCCCTCACGTGTTCAGCGGTTCGGCGGCATACCCGCTGCGGCGGCGGCTCACGCTCCCGTCCTGCTGCTACTTTGCGGCCCCGCCCGGCCCACGCCCGTCCGGCCGCGCCCCTGGCCCTCCGGGTGCGCGGGGGAGCGCCTCAGCGCAGGCTTAGCCGAACCTTAAATTTGCCTGTGGCGATGAAATGACCCTCCCGCGCCGGGTCGGCCGCGATGGCCGGGTCCGGCCCGTGCCGTGCCGCGTACGCCCTGCTCGCGAGGTCCGTGCCGGGCGGCGCCGGGTTCCGGTGTCGCCGACCCGCGCTGAGCGGCGCCTTAAGTGCCGTCCTGGGGGCTTCCGGTGCTGCTTGAAGGCACCTGAACGCTTCATTACCTTCCGGTGACAACCCCCTCAGGCACCAGTCGCCGCACCTGCCCCCGTGCCCGGTGCCAGTCGTCGCGGCGCAGCAGAAACGGATTGGTACATGGCCGACCAGAATGTGCCACCACGGCGACCGCGGGACGATCGCGGATGGGACGGGCGTCAGTACCCCGCCGCCGGCGACGGTCACCGCGACACCTACGCCCCCACCCCGTACGGCCACGACGCGCGCGCCCCGCACCAGGGCGGACACCCCGAAGACACGCAGGGCCAGTACGCGCACGCCGGGCACCCGGCCGCGCGCGGGCCGCAGTGGGTCGGCCCGGAGGGCTTCGCGCGGCAGGCCGCCGCGCCGTCGGCCGGCCCGGGACTGCCCAACCTGGACGACGGCGACGAGCCGGGCCCAAAGGTCGGCCGGCGCAAGGCCCTCGTGGCCCTCGGCGGCACCGCGGCCGTGGTCGCCGGTGGCGCCGCCCTGGCGATGACCCCGCAGATCCGCAGCCTCCTCGGCGACGAGGCGGTGGCCGGCGACGCCACCGGCACCACGGTCACCGACGGCACCCCCGCCCGGCCGAGCGGCCAGCAGCCGAGCACGGTGCGCACCTACACCGAGCAGAACGAGAGCTACATGGGCTCCCGGGCCGGCGAGGCGCTGAAGAAGAACGCGCCGGCCGGCGGCCGGACCTTCTCCGGGCCGGCCGCCGCCGCCGCGGAGACCAAGGTGACCGTCAAGACGGTGCTCGCCAAGGACCCGATCCTGCACCTGGCCCGCCGGGCCACCTTCGGCGCCACCAGGCAGGTCCTCGCCGACATCAAGGAGCGGGGCATCGACGGCTGGCTGCGCTGGCAGCTCGACCCCGACAAGATCGCCCCGACGAAGGCCGAGCTGAAGCTCGCCGACCTGCCGACGCTGAAGCTGGGCACCGCGCAGCTGCGCGAGCAGCGCGAGCAGCTCAACGAGCGCGGTGCGCAGCCGGAGAAGGAGATGGTGGACGCCACCATCGCCCGGCAGATCTGGTCGCAGCGGCAGCTGTTCGAGGTCATGGTCGACTTCTGGAACGACTTCCTGCACGTCGCCGCAGACTTCGACGGGGGCGAGGTCTACCGCGCGTCCTTCGACCGGGACGTCGTCCGGGCGCACGCCCTCGGCAGCTACCCCGAGATGCTGCTCGCCGCGAACCGGCACCCGGCGCTGCTGCTCTACCTCAACCAGAACGACTCCCGCGCCGACGCGGTCAACGAGAACCTGGCCCGCGAGAACCTGGAGCTGTACTCGGTCGGCGTCGACGGCGGCTACACCGAGAAGGACGTCCGGCAGGCGGCCCTGCTCCAGACCGGCCGGGGCGTCAACGACGGGAAGTACGTGTTCCGCCCCGAGCGGCACTACGTCGGCAAGGTGAAGGTGCTCGGCTTCACCCACGCGAACGCCTCGAAGGACCCGAAGAAGGCCGAGGCGGCCATCGACGCGTACATCACGTACATCGCGCTGCACCCGTCCACCGCGAAGTACGTGGCGCAGAGCCTGGCCACCCGGTTCGTCTCGGACACCCCGCCGAAGTCCCTCGTGGAGCGGCTGGCGAAGTCGTACAGCCTGAACAAGGGCATGATCAAGCCGGTGCTGATGACGCTGTTCAGCTCCTCGGAGTTCTGGGCGGCGGTGGGCCAGAAGGTGCGCCGGCCGATGGAGTACCTGGTCGCCACGTACCGGGTCCTGGGGGTGTCCCCGGAGGCGTCGCCGAAGCACGACAACGGCGACAACAAGCGCACCCCGTACGCCCGGGGGCTGCGGCAGATCCACGACCGGATGCGCGAGCTGGGCCAGTACCCGATGGGCCAGCCCACCCCCGACGGCTACCCGGACGTCTACGTGGCCTGGACCTCCGCCGGCACCATGGTCCACGGCTGGAACGAGGCGGGCGAGCTGCTCGCCGGCCGACGTACCGTCTTCACCTACACCCCGCCGGAGAAGCTGGTGGCTCGGCCACCGGCCACCGCCGGGGCGTACGTGGACGCGCTGGCCCTGCGGCTGGTGGGTCAGAAGCTGAGCGCCAGGGAACGGTCCCTGATCCTCGGCGTGGCCGGCGTGGCTGCCGGCGACAAGGTCGACGCCACGTTCGACGGGGCCGTCACCGCCGTAGCGCGGGCGATCCTCGCTTCCCCCCAGCACCACCTCCGGTGAGGCACCCGATGGAGAAGACTGTGCACACGTTCCCCCTGCACCCCGAATGCCCCGACCTGCGGCGGCTGGCCGACGACCCGGCCGAGGCGCTGCTGCGGGCGGAGGCCGACATCGTCGCCGCCGAGAACGCCGCCGAGGCCGACCGCTACCGGCGGCTGGAGGACCTCGAGGAGGCCCAGCAGGACGGTCGGGGCGTGACCCGGCGGACGTTCGTGGCCGGCGCCGCCGCCACCGCCACCGCCCTCGCGACCGCCCAGTTCGTCACCACCTCGGCCTCGTTCGCCGCCACCAAGACCGGCACCCTGATCCACGTCTTCCTCTACGGCGGGCTGGACGGGCTGAGCCTGGTCGCCCCGGCGGACGACCCGGTGCTCGCCAAGGCCCGCCCCGACCTGCTGCTCGGCGACGACTCCCTGGCCGTGGGCCGCGGCTTCAAGCTGACCAGCGCGTTCAAGCCGCTCGAGAAGTGGCTGAAGAGCGGCAACCTGGGCTTCGTCCCGGCGGTCTCCGACGAGCGGCTGTCCCGCAGCCACTTCCAGGCCGCGGACGCCTGCAACCTCGGCGGGCTGCCCAGCGAGACCGGCGGCCGGGGCTGGCTGGACAGCCTGGTCGACGCGCTCGGCACGGGCACCGCGTTCCGCAGCGTCGGCATCGGCAGCACGCTGCCCCGGTCCCTGGTCGGCAACAACGGCGCGCTGTCGCTCAACAGCGTCGGTTCGCTGCGGCTCAACGGCGACGACCGGTACCGGGCCGCGACCGAGAAGGCGATCAAGGGGCTCTTCACCGGGATCAACCACCCGGTGCAGGACGCCGTGCAGGACGGCCTGGGCGCGCTGGCCACCGCGCAGCGCCTCGCCGCGAAGCCGTACCAGGCGGCCGAGGGCGTCGAGTACAAGGGCGTCGGCTACGCGTTCCAGCAGCTCGCCCAGCTCATCAAGGGCGGGGCGAACGTCCGGGTCGCCACCGTCGGGATGGGCGGCTACGACACCCACGAGAACCAGGGCACCCGCGACGGCGGTCAGCTGCACCGGCGGCTCAACGAGCTGGCCGGCGCCATGGCGGCGTTCTTCACCGACCTGGGGGAGAAGTCGGCCGACGTGACCATCATGGTCTCCAGCGAGTTCGGCCGGCGGGTCGCCTCCAACGGCGGCGGCACCGACCACGGCCACGGCGGGGTGGTCACCGTGCTCTCCGGCCGTAAGCTCGCCGGCTCGCTGCTGGGCACCTGGAACGGGCTGTCCGACCTGGACTCCGGCGACGTGCCCGAGTACAACAACATGTTCAACGTCTACGGGGCCGTCGCGCAGGGCCGCTTCGGGCTCACCAACGCGGAGGTGGACAAGATCTTCCCCCGGCAGAAGTACCGCCCGATGAAGCTGTACGCGTGACGTACCCGCGCACCCACGCCGCCGGCCGCCGCGCCGGGACGACCCCGTCCCGGCGCGGCGGCCGGCCGGCTGCGGACGTACGCCCCCTGGTGCCGCCGCGACGCGGACCCGGCGGCCGGCGGCTGCTGGCCGCGCTGCTCGTCGTCGGCCTGCTCGCCAGCGTGCTGCCCTGGTGGCTGGACACCCCGCCCGGATCGCTGCGGACGACGGCCGCCACCGTGACCGCCGCCGGCCGGATCACCGGGCTGGTAGCCGGCTACCTGCTGCTCGTGCAGGTGCTGATGATGAGCCGGCTGCCGATCCTGGAGCGGTGGGCCGGCGGCGAGCGGATCGCCCGCTGGCACCGTGACGTCGGGGCCACCCTGCTGGTGGCCGTGCTCGCGCACGCGTCGCTGATCCTGGTCGGCTACGCCGACCTGGAGGACAACCCGGTGCTCACCGAGGCCGGCGTGCTGCTGCGCGACTACGAGGACATGGTCTCGGCGTTCGCCGCCGCCGGCATCCTGGTGCTGGTCGGCCTCACCAGCGTCCGGGCGATCCGGACCGCGCTGCCCTACGAGCTGTGGCACGCCCTGCACCTGTCGAGCTACGCGGTGCTGCTGCTCGGCTTCGCCCACCAGTTCAGCAACGGCGCGCAGCTGTTCCGGCCCGGCCCGGTGCGCACCTTCTGGATCGGCATGTACGTGGTGGTGCTCGCCGCCTTGCTCTGGGGCCGGGTCGTCGCGCCGCTGGCGTTCAACCTGCGGCACCGGCTGCGGGTCGCCGACGTGGTCGCGGAGAGCCCGGACACGATCTCGATCTACCTGACCGGCGACCGGCTGGAGCGCCTGGAAATGCTCGGCGGGCAGTTCTTCCGCTGGCGGTTCCTCGCCCGGGGCTGCTGGTGGCAGGCGCACCCGTTCTCGGTCTCGGCCGCCGCCAACGGCCGCTGGCTGCGGCTCACCGTCAAGGTGGTCGGCAGGCACACCGCCGACCTGCGCGACCTCGAAGCGGGCACCCGCGTCTGGGCGGAGGGCCCGTCGGGCACCTTCACCGCCGCCCACCGCACCCGCGAGCGGGCCCTGCTGATCGCCGGCGGCAGCGGGATCACCCCCATCCGGGCCATGCTGGAGGAGTTGCCGCCCGGCGCCGCGCTGATCTACCGCGCCCGCACCCCGGACGACGTGCTGCTGCACCGCGAGCTGGACTGGCTCGCCGAGGCCCGGGACACCGCGATCTGGTACGTCGTCGGCTCCCGCCACGATCCCGGCCCCCGCCAGGTGATGAGCCCGGACGGGCTGCGCCGGCTGGTGCCCGACCTCGCCCGGCGCGACGTCTACCTCTGCGGCCCGCCCGGCCTGGTCGAGCAGTCGCTGCGGGTGCTCCGCGAGGCCGGCGTGCCCCGCCGGCAGATCCACCTGGCCACGTTCGAGCTGTAGGAAGGCTTCCATGCGTCGCGCCCTGCTCGCGATCACCGGCCTGGCGGCCGGCACCACCGCCATGGTGGTGCTGAAGGGCTCGCCGGGCACCAGCCCGGTCGCCCAGGACCTGCCGGCGGCGCCCCCACCGGTGGTCCCCGCGCCAGCCGGTCCGGCCCCGGGCGGCGGGGAGGTCTCCGCCCCGCCGTCGCCGGCCCGCACCAGCGCGTCCCCCCGGCCCGGTCGCACCGCCACCCGGGCGCCGGCGAGCCGGCCCAGCGTCACCAGCCGGGCGCCGTCCGCGCCGCGCACCACCACGAAGCCGCCGCCCGCGCCGACGACCCGCACCGTCACGGGGCCGGTGGTGGAGAACGAGTACGGCAACGTGCAGGTGCAGATCACCCTCTCCGGGACGCGGATCGTCGACGTGGTGGCCCTGGAGCTGCCCGAGGAGACCGCCCAGTCCGACCAGCGCAGCGAGCAGGTCGACGGCCGCTACAGCGGTGGCTCCGGGCTGGTGGTGCAGCGGCAGAGCGCCGACGTGGACACCGTCTCCGGGGCGACCGCCACCAGCACCTCGTACAAGCAGTCGTTGCAGGCCGCGATCGACCGGGCGAGGTGACGTGCCGGTGCCGGCGGCGGGGCGGCGCGAGCCGGGCGGGTGTCCGCCGGCGACCAGACCGGGGCTGCGCCGGGTCGAGCAGGTCATGGGCACCGCGATCAGCCTCGACCTCGCCGACGACCTGCCCGCCGCCGAGCTGGACGGGCTGGCCGGGGACGTGTTCGCCTGGCTGCGCGAGGTGGACGCCCGCTTCAGCACGTACCGGGCGGACAGCGAGGTGTGCCGCGTCGACCGGGGCGAGCTGCCGCTCTCCGGGGCCGGCGCCGACCTGCGGGACGTGCTGGCGCGCTGCGCCGACCTGTGGAAGGCCACCGACGGCTTCTTCGACGTGTACGCCACCGGGCGGCTCGACCCGTCCGGCTACGTCAAGGGCTGGTCGGTGCAGGTCGCCTCGGACCGGCTGCTCGCGGCCGGGGCGGCGAACCACTGCCTGAACGCCGGCGGCGACGTGCGGGTACGCGGCCACTCCTCGACCGGGCGACCGTGGCGGGTCGGCGTCCGCCACCCGTGGGACGCGATGTCCACCTGCCTCGTGCTCACCGGCACCGACCTGGCCGTGGCCACGTCCGGCGTCTACGAGCGCGGCCACCACGTGCTCGACCCGCGCCGGGGCGTGCCGGCCCGGGGGCTGCGCTCGGTCACCGTGGTCGGGCCGGACCTGGGGCTGGCCGACGCGTACGCCACCGCGGCCGTCGCGATGGGGCCGGCCGGCATCGGCTGGGTGGACGGCCTGCCCGGGCACCAGCACGCGGTCGTCACCGACGACGCCCGCCTCCTGCACTCCACCGCCCTGCCCCTGGCCGGCTGAGGATCAGCGGAAGGGGCGGGTGG